>NZ_CAXVWM010000071.1:0-8293 GCF_964263775.1 Agreia sp.
AGCTCGGCCTGCAACTGCAAAAAGTTCTGGCTCGCCTGCAACTGGGGATAGGCCTCGGCCACGGCGAAGATGCTCTTGAGCGCGGTCTGCATGTGGGTCTCGGCGACGGATGCGTCGACCGGGCCCCGTGCCTGCAGGGTCTCGGCGCGCGCGGCCGTGACCGACTCGAAGACGCTCTTCTCGTGTGCCGCGTATCCCTTGACGCTCTCGATGAGGTTGGGAATCAGGTCGGCGCGACGTTTCAGCTGAACGGTGATGTCGCTCCACGCCTCGTCGACACGCACCTTGAGGGTGACGAGGGAATTGTAGGTGGCCCAGAGATAGATCCCGAAGATGAACACGAGGACGACGACGATGATTACCGGGATCAGCCATTCCATGCGTTCACTATAAGCCAGCCCCCACTTCACGCCATTCGCCGTGGAGGAAGCTCTCAGAGATCGAACGCCTCAGGTGCGCGGTGCGTACGTGGCAGTGCGGCGACGGCACGGAGCGCCTCGGCGATGACGAGAGGCTCGGCGAGCACCCGGAAGTGCCCGCTCAGCGGCAGTGCGATGTTCGTCGCGCCGGCGAGCTCGCTGCCGCGTGGAATGTGGGTGTCGAAATACGGGTAGATCGACACGATGTGCTCGTTGATCAGCTTCTCTGCTGTCAGCGCAGCGATGCTGCCCCGGCCCGGCGCGAACTCGCGCAGCGGTCGTGTGAGCGGCAGCCTCGACAGGGTCGACCCCTGGAACGGCGACGCGATGGCCACGACGCCCGCGACGCGTCGATCGGGGTCGTCGAACGCGAGCACGTGCTTGCCGATCAGCCCCCCTTTGCTGTGCGCCACGATCACCACGTCGGTGAGGTCGCGCTCGCGCAGCACGGCGCCGGCCAGGCGCGCGGCCTCGGGAATCGGGATGCTGTTGCGCTGCAGCCGCGGCACGATGAAGCACGGGTGCCCGGCGTCATTCAGCGCCTGGGCGACGGGGAGCAGGTATTCCCACCGCTCGTAGACACCCGGAATCAGCAGGACCGGCCGCTTGTCGCCCTGTTCGAAGGGCACGGGATCGGGCCGGGACCGTGCGCTGCGACTCTCCGACCGGAGGGCGTAGGCGTAGTCGCCGATCCAGACGCCCGCGCGTTCGCGAAGCGTTCGGGGCGCGCGGAGGCGGGGCGACATGCCCGCAATCCTAGGCGTCTAGAGTCGACGGTCCCCCGCGAGCGCCTGCATCCAGCGAAACGAGTCCTTCGGCGTGCGCTCCTCGGTGGCGAAGTCGACGTGCACGAGTCCGAAGCGCTGGCTGTATCCGGCGGCCCATTCGAAGCCGTCGAGCAGCGTCTTCACGAAGTACCCCCTGAGGTCGACAGTTTCCGCGACGCCGCCCGGTGCGGTCGATCGGAGCGCGGCCTCGAGGTGACGGGACAGGTAGTCGATGCGCCTCGGGTCGGCGACCACCCGCTCGCCTGTGCGCTCATCGAGCACGAGCGACTCGGGAAAGCTCGCTCCCCCTTCGTTGATGATGACCGGCGGCAGCGCCGATCCGTATCTCTGCCCCAGCTCGGCCAGCGTCGTCTCGAGAAATTCGGGAGCGATCGGCCAGCCGAACCCGGTGGTCGGGAACTCGGGCCAGGGAGCCAGGTGGAACGGCAGCGACGCCATGGCCTCCGACTCTCCGTCGAAAGACGCCGCTCGACCTGCCCCGGCCGCTATTCGCGTGGGGGCGTAATAGTCGAGGCCGTAGAAGTCGATCGGCTGCGAGATGAGCGCCAGGTCACGGGAGTCGACGTCGGTCACGGGCTTGAGCACGGCGCGAAAATCATCGAGCGGCTCCGGATAATGCCCGAGCAGCACCGGATCGGCGAAGATGCGGTTGTGCAGCACATCGAACAGCCACGCGAACGCGGTGTCCTCGTCGGACGACGTGGCCGGGGTCGTGGGTGTGTGCACGTTGGTGATGCCCACGAGGCCGTTCACACCGGCGCCACGAAGGCCCTCGACTGCGTACCCGTGCCCGAGCAGCAGGTTGTGCGCCACGGTAAGTGCGTCGAACAGCAGCGTCTCCCCCGGCGCGTGGATGCCCAACGCGTAGCCGTCGAGCATCACCATCGCCGGCTCGTTCACCGTGACCCACCGGTCGACCCGGTCGCCGAACCGTTCGCCGAGAAGAAAGGCGAGTTCGCCGAGTCGACGAGCCGTGTCGCGCGACCTCCAGCCGCCGGCCAGTTCGAGCGGCGTGTCCCAGTGAAAGAGCGTCGCCATCGGACTGATGCCGTCGGAGAGCAGTCGGTCGAGGAGGCGGTCGTAGAAGGCGATGCCCTGTTCGTTCAGTCGGCCCGAGCCGCCCGGCTGCACCCGCGGCCACGAGATCGAGAAGCGATACGCGTCGACCCCTGCTCGTCATTCTCCGAGTACTCGATTCAGGTAGGGGTTCGCGAACACGTGCTCGGGATCGAGTCTCGCAGGTCGGAGAAATACTTCGTATGCATGTTGCCCCACTGCGGGCCCCGCTCAGGCGGACAGCAGCACGCCCAGCGCGTAGCCGGCCACCGCGAGCGCGAGGCCAACGGCCAGATTCAGCACGCACGAGACCGCGGCCGTACGCCATCGGCCGCACCGCGCCAGCGTGACGGTCTCGACGCTGAACGTGCTGAATGTGGTGAGTCCGCCCGCCACACCTGTGATGAGCACGAGCCGCACATCTGCCGACATTGCCGACGTCGCTGCGAGTCCTGCCGCGAAACCCGCGAGCGCAGAGCCCACGGCGTTCACGAGCAACACGGCCCAGGGAAAGCGTCGGAGCCCTGAGGAGGCGGGGCGCGCGGCCACGACGACGCCGACGAGGTAGCGGAGAACTGCCGCGACGCCGCCCGCAGCGACGACCACGAGAGCGAGAAGGGGCGTCACTCGGCGACCTCGGCGTTCGTGTCGCGACGCGGATCATCGCAACGCGGCCCGGCGCCCCGCGCGCCCACACGGAGCCCCACGAACGCAGCACCGAAGCCCAGGAGCAACGTCGCGGCGAGATAGATCACGGCGAGAACGACCTGGGACGGAGACGAGGCCGCGAGGAGTACGAGGGCGAGTATCACGGCCGAGAACGTCGTGAACGATCCGAGAACACCCGGCCCGATAGCCGCCTTCACGACCGTCGAGACATCTCGACTGAACAGGCCGCCTGTCAGCCATCCGAGAACGAACGACCCGATAACGTTGATGACGAGCGTGCTGGCGGGAAACTGTTCGTCGGCGTGGGGAACGACCTCATCGAGTGCGAGCCGAAGGGCGGTTCCCACGATTCCGCCGAGAAAGACGGCGACGAGGTGGGTCGGGAGACGGTTCTTCACAGAGGGGAGGCTACCCGAGTTCTGCCTCGGAACGGCGCGAGCGTCGTGCGGTGTCGGCGGTGGGTGGCAGGCTCGAGTCATGACGTCATCTGAGACTCCGCAGACCGCGATCGACATTCTGCGCTCGCTCGTCGGTCGAGACGATGCCGAGTTCCACGACGGGCAGCGCGAGGCCATCGACGCCCTGGTCGCAGACCGCAGTCGCGCGTTGGTCGTGCAACGCACCGGATGGGGCAAGTCCGCCGTCTACTTCATCGCGACTCTGCTGCTGCGGCAACGCGGCGCGGGGCCGACCATCCTCGTGTCGCCCCTGCTCGCCCTGATGCGCGACCAGGTTGCGGCCGCCGCCCGCGCGGGCGTCACGGCCGCCAGTCTCAACTCGGCCAATACACACGAGTGGGATTCGATCAGGGAACGGCTCTCCCGCAACGAGATCGACGTGCTGCTTGTCTCTCCCGAGCGACTCAACAACCCCCGCTTCCGCGACGAGCAGCTTCCCGAACTCGTGCGCCGCACGGGGCTCCTCGTCGTCGACGAGGCGCACTGCATCTCCGACTGGGGCCACGACTTCCGCCCCGACTACCGTCGCCTGCGCACACTCATCGCCGAGCTCCCCCCGCAGGTTCCGGTGCTGGCCACGACCGCCACAGCCAACTCCCGGGTGGTCGCCGATGTCGCCGAGCAGCTCAGCGTCGACTCGCAGGGCTCAGACACCAACGCCGTCGTCACGATTCGAGGTCCGCTCGCTCGCGCATCGCTGCGACTCGGAGCCCTCAGACTGCCCGATTCGAAGGCCCGGCTCGGATGGCTGCTGACCCACCTCGGCCAGATGCAGGGCAGCGGCATCATCTACGCGCTCACGGTGTCGGCCGCCGAAGACACGGCGCGGCTCCTGCGCGAGGCCGGCCACGAGGTGCTGGCCTACACCGGCCGCACCGACCCGGCCGACCGCGAGGCGGCGGAGGCGAAACTCAAAGGCAACGAGGTCAAAGCTCTCGTCGCCACGAGCGCGCTCGGCATGGGCTTCGACAAGCCCGACCTCGGATTCGTCATCCACCTCGGAGCCCCCTCGTCTCCCGTGGCGTACTACCAACAGGTCGGCCGGGCGGGTCGCGCCACCGCCAACGCCGACGTACTACTGCTTCCGGGCCGAGAAGATCCCGAGATCTGGCACTACTTCGCCACGGCGTCCATGCCCGACGACCGACGCGCCCGCGCCGTGCTCGACGCGCTCGACGCCGAATCCGGCCCCCTGTCCACACCGGCGCTCGAGGCCCTCGTCGACCTCAGAAGAACGCCTCTCGAGCTGTTGCTCAAGGTGCTCGACGTCGACGGCGCGGTGTCGAAGGTACAGGGCGGGTGGCGCTCGACTCACCGGCCCTGGGTCTACGACGCCGAACGCTATGAGCGCATCGCCGCAGAGCGGGTGCTCGAGCAGCAGTCGATGCTCGACTACGAGACCACCACGGGCTGTCGCATGGAGTTTCTGCAGCGTGCACTCGACGATCCGACGGCCGCGCCGTGCGGCCGCTGCGACAACTGCACCAGCGCCTGGTACGACAGTTCGGTCGCGTCCGGCGACCAGGCCACTGCCCAGACCGCGCTCCAGCGGGTCGGGGCGGTCATCGAGCCGCGCACCCAATGGCCGACCGGCGCCTCCGAGCGTGGTGTCGCAGTGAAGGGTCGCATCGCCGTCGACGAGCGCGTCGAGCCTGGCCGCGCACTTGCCCGGCTCACCGACCTCGGCTGGGGTGGAACGCTGCGACAGCTCTTCGCGGCAGGCGCACCCGACGAACCCGCGAGCCCCGCACTCATCCAGGCCTGCGCGAAGGTACTGGGCGAATGGCCGTGGAGCGAACGACCCGTCGCCATCGTGAGCATGCCGTCGAGGCGCAGGCCCGTACTCGTGCAATCGATAGCCGAGGGCCTGTCCGGCCTCGGCCGGCTCCCCCACCTCGGCTCCCTCGATCTCGTCGGTGGCGGCCCCGACGGAGCCCCCGGGGGCAACAGCGTCTACCGTCTCTCGTCTATCTGGCAGCGCATCGAGGTCGGCCCCTCGTTGGCGTCTCAGTTCGACACTCTTGCGGGCCGGCCGGTGCTGCTCGTCGACGACCTCGTCGACAGCAGATGGACCATGACGGTCGCGGGGCGCGAATTGCGCCGACACGGCGCGGGGAGTGTGCTGCCCTTCGCCCTCGCCCTGCAGATGTAACCTCGGTCAGATGAGCACCGCAGACGAACTGCAGAACACCTCTGAGGCACGTACCAGGCGGCGTATCCCCGAGCAGCTCGACGATCTCGAGCGCATCGAGCCCCAGCCCGACTTCAGGGTCGACCTCGAACGCATCCGGTTCTCGCCGTATTTCTCACGCCTGTCAGCGGTCACGCAGGTCATCTCGCAGGCCGGCGCGGGTCCGGTCATCCATAATCGACTCACCCACTCCGTCAAGGTCACAGCGGTGGCCCGATCGATCGCCGTGATGCTTGAACAAGATCCCGGCGACACGGGGCGACTCGTGCGCGAACTCGGCGGCTGCGATCCCGTCGTCGTTCAAGCCGCCGCGAGCGCCCACGACCTGGGGCACCCTCCTTTCGGCCATCTCGGTGAACAGGTGCTCGATCGGCTCGCTCGCGAACGGTTAGGCCTGTCGGAGGGCTTCGAAGGCAACGCGCAGACCTTCCGCATCCTCACCGAGCTCGACGCCTGCGACGCCACCGAGCAGGGTCTCAACCTCACCACCGCCGTTCGGGCCGGAGTACTCAAGTACCCCTGGCTGCGCGCCGATTGGCAATCACGGGTGCGCACCGACATGCCCGACGGCATGCCGCGGGGCGTCGGCTCCCAGCGCAACGGCGGAGCAGACAAATTCTCCGCCTACACGCTCGACGCTCAGGAGTTACGCGAGGCGCAGGCGGCGTTCCCCGAGATCGGCGAGTGGCGTCAGACCGTCGAATGCTCGGTCATGGACATCGCAGACGACATCGCGTATTCGATCCACGACCTCGACGACTTCTACCGCGCCGGCGTCCTGCAGCAGGCCTCTGTCTCCGCCGAGCTGCGCAGCTGGCTCCGCGACCAGTCACGCCTGTCGCGCCTCGACGAGCCATCGCTCGAATCGAGCGCCCGCACGCCCGGCCACGCCCTCGAGTTGGTGCGTCGACGCATCCACAACCGTGACGCGTGGAACGCGTCCGACGACGCGTTCCGGGTCGCCGTGCAGAGGGTCAGCGAAGATCTGGGAGACGGCCTCCTCTCCGTTCCGTTCGACGGGTCGATGAAAGCCGAGCGGGCCATCTCGTCGTTCACCCGCAGTTGGATCAACCGCCTTCAGCGGTCGATCGTCGTGGAACGCGACCCGCATGTGAGAAGCGCACACGTGCGGCTCGGCCAACAAGCCTGGCACGACGTCGTCGTGCTCAAGTTCGTGCACACGCGTTTTGTTCTCGACAGACCCGATCTGGCGACCTACCAGCGCGGCCAGGGCCGCGTGCTCGAGACGCTCGTCGAGGGCTTCAGCGCCTGGTTGTCCGACGAAGACGACGCGCCCCGCGCTCCGCGACGGCTGGTCGAGCTCGTGCAGGTGGCGACGGCCGGATACTTCCGTCTCAGGGCAGACTCTTCCGAGCTGCTCGGCGATCGTGTCGACGACGAGAGTCTCATCGCGCGGGGGCGGGGCCGTGGAATTGTCGACTACATCGCATCGCTCACCGACAGCCAGGCCATGAGTGTGGCGTCACTCATCAGTGGCACCTCAGAGCACCTGTGGGAGGGCGGAACAGGCATCTGAGCCCGATCAGAATCGTCTGGTCGCTCAGATCTCGAGGCGGCGCTCGACGATGCCGCGGGCCACATCCTGCAAGCGGGCACCGCTCGCCCGGGCATGGTTGCGCAGCAGGGCGAACGCAGCATTCATGTCGAGCGCATGAGTCTGCGCGAGCACCCCCTTCGCCTGCTCGATCAGCACGCGGCTGTCGAGGGCGCGCTGCAGTTGCACGCGGGCCACATCGCTCTCGTGCAGCGCACGTTGGTGCAGGATGCCGATGGTCGCGATGTCGGCAAGGCCTCGGGCGACAGCGATGTCGTCGTCAGGAAGCGTTCCGAGAGACGTGCGAAAGAGATTGAGGCTTCCGATGTTCTCTCCGCGCAGTTGCATGGGAATGCAGTGCACGGAACGGTAGCCCTGGGCCAATGCATCACGGGAGAACACGGGCCAGACTTCGGAGACTTCTTCGACGTCGGGCACGACGATGACCTCACCCGTGCGATAGGCCTCGATGCAGGGACCGGCGCCATCGCGCAGCTGCATGAGTTCGACGAGGCGACTCTCTTCACTCGTCGACGCGAGGACCTCGAGATTTCCGGCGTCGTCGGCGAGGGTGAGACCTGCGGCCGACGCGTCGAGCAAGTCGGCGCAGGTGTCTGTGAGCGTGTGCAGCAGATCGAGCACGTCGTAATCGGCGACGAGCGTGTCTGCGAGCGTCACGAATGCGGCAGTGAGCCGGGCCTCTCGCGTCGTACTCACCATAGCCTCCACTCTAACTTCGGCCGTAGGCGAGGGTACCTTGTCATGCCATCTCCTCAGAGAAAACGAGGTTTCGATCGACGATGTCGCGGGATACGTCGAGTACGGAACGACCCGTTGAAAAGGCGTGGGCGCGAATGAGAAGGGCCGCGTTTGACGCGGGCACCCCCATTTGTTCCAGCACCATCCCGGTGGCCTGATGAAATTCTCGTCGAGAAGATTCGAGGGCGTCGTCGCGCGAATCCTCTTCTGAGTCCTGGTCGTCGAGGACACGGCGAAGCACCTGCCACGCGGCGAACCCCGCGAGCGTCACGGCGTCTGCAACATCGGCATCGTCGAGCCGGGCCGGATCTTCTGTGTAAAGGTCGACCGCGCCGATTCCGAGCGACCCCACCGCGAGCGGAAAGGCGAAGATTCCTGCAACGCGCTCGTCGCTCAGA
>NZ_CAXVWM010000072.1:0-2724 GCF_964263775.1 Agreia sp.
GGCCGACGGCATCCTTGTGTTCGGCCTGCCCCTTCGCCCTGCTGCTGGTCGTGCGGCATGACGCCGCGGGTCAACTCGCGAAGGCAGCCCATGGATGCAGCGGCAGTGAACATCCGGCTGAACGACGCTCGAACTCGACTCCTGTCCGCCGAACTTCAACTGGATGGCGCGAGCCTCGTGGCGACGAAGCTGTAGACGGCGCAGTACGCGGGTGCGGTGCGCGGTTCGTGGCCGGTGAGTCTGGATGTCGTCGAGGGCTCGACCGTGAAGGTCACCGCGTGGGCGCTTCAGCCGGCGGTGCCGGGCGCGTTCGTCAATTCTGAGTAACGGCCCGGCGGCCGTGCGTCGTCTGGAACCGAACCAGGTACCCGTCGGGATCGGCAGCGCGCTTCAGTGCTCCGCGGCCTGTTGTTTGCCGGCAGCCCTGCCGAATTCGTTCTCGAATCTTTTTCGTTCGTTCGCTGCCACAACCAATTGCGTGATGCCGAACGTAGCGAACATAACGCTGGGAAATATGGCGCTCAGTCTCGCAGGGCGGCTGGGGTCGATGCTGACAAAGATCACCTCGAGGGCTGGAAAAAGTGCGCTCGCTGCCAGGAACTGGAGCCCTGTGTTTCGTGATCGGTTGAGTCTCATCCGCTGTTGAATGAGCGAGCCGGGGCCGTGAACGTTGTCGGCTGCTCTGTTGCGACGTTCGATTCGGATGCGCCCCGCCGCCCCCGCGAGTGTGACGCCGACGAGACTGGTCATGGTGCCCCAGAAGGCGTCTACCGTGAATGCGACGACTACTCCGACTATTGCAATCGCGACACCGCTGACGATCGCAACGAAAACTTTGTTCGTCGTGCCTTTTCTGCCGTGCCGACTGCGCATGATTTCCCCGTTCGATGACACTGGTTCGGCCAATCAATATATTGGTGGGGCCACACTCGATTGCACAAGGAGTTGCTTCGACGGTGGAGTAGACAGAGCCGAGGGGCGAGTAATGGATGTTGCCGGAAGTGTTCTTCCGTGGTTGTGTTGCTCGGTCTTTCTTGCAGTCGTTGTGCTGTTGCCGAGGCGGATAAGGGGCTCGGATCGTCTGCGTGACGTGCAGCTGTCGATGAATGTGTCACCGGGGTGGAACGTGGCCGGCGGTGCGTTTCTGCTGATCGGAGCTGCCGTCGCGATCGCCCTGGGAAACGTCTTCCTCGGCGCCGGATACCTGTTCGGGTGGGGCTTCTTTCCTCTGGCGGCCAGCATGCTTTTCATCATCGGCTTCTACGCCTATGTCGCGCGACAGCCCTGGGTATCCGTCGACGACGACGAAACGAGCGACCAGCTATGAACACACCGCGCGGTCTCGGGTTGCGAGCGTTGTTATTCGGTGCGTTCACCATTGCTCTCGGCATATTGATCATCGTGCGTCTTATCACAGAGGGGTTCGTCGCCAAGGATTCTGTTGCGATCCTGGGCTGTGTCCTCTGCTTGGGGACGACCCTCGACTTGGGATACAGGTGGCGCAAGGCGACGCGTGATCGCGCAACGCCGTCGAGCGTTGACCCTACTAATGGGGAGCAGACGCCGTGAGAGCGTGCTCGAACGATGACTTCTCGATTGGTGACACGGGCAGGCGCGGTCAGAGGCCGCGTTTCTTCAACCACAGGTTGACGGGAATGGCGATGACGCCGAGGGCAACGAGGGCGAGGCTGCAGATCACCAGAACACCTTCATTGCCGGCAAGCGTGAACCCGTGCCGCGCAGCCATCACGATTCCCAGAATGATGCAGACGTAGGGCAGGATCTCGCGCAGGGGGTTGAACCGCAGGCGCCGAAACCTCTTCGGGGTCGAATCTTCGTTGTCGTCGGCAATGCTCATTCATGCAGTCTTGCAGGGACACGCGGCACGACGAAACCCCGCCACCCGACCGGCGTAGTCGCCCGAGCAGGCCGCTCTCGACCGGGGGCGCACGGCACTTCTCGAGCGCGCCGGTGTCGAGGCGGGTGCCGGTGCCCGTGCTGGTCACGGGATTCGGGGTGCGAGGCCGGATGCCGCGGCAGCCGTCGCGAAGCGACGTCATCCGGTGCGCTGGGTCGGCCTGGGCGCCCTCGGTGCCGGGGTGCTGACGGTGGCGCTGGTGGCCACGAACGTGCTCGGATTCGCCGAGTGGCGCGGTGGTGCGGAGCCGGCTGCGGCCGACGCTCTGCAGGCGGCGGCGCTCGCGGCGGTCGAGAACTCCGACCCGGTGGTGGCGCCCGGTCAGTACCTGCTGGTCGAGACCGACGCGGTCTACGGCAACACCACGTTCACCGAGGCGGGCGACTACGTGAGCTATCTGTCGATCAACCGCGACAAGCTCTATCTTCCGGCGGATCGGTCGGACGACTGGGTGTGGGTGCGGTCTTTCGCGAGCCGTACGAGTCGTTCAGCGCCGAGGGCGAGGCGCTGGCGCAAAAGAGTTATGCCGACGAGGTGGCCGAGGCCGACGGTGTGCCCGAGCTGCTTCGGGCTCCCGACGCTCAGTTCTACGGCAACTCGATGGCGCCCGACTTCGACGCCCTGCCGCGAGACGGGCAGCAGCTGCTGAACGACATCTACAAGGCCACGGCCGGCGGCGGCAATTCGCCAGACGGCGCGGCGCTCAACTGGATCGCCGACACCCTGCGCACCGGGGTGACGCCGGCGGATGTTCGTGCCGCGCTCTACGAGGCGGCCGCCGGAATTCCCGGGGTGGAAATCAGCGA
>NZ_CAXVWM010000073.1:0-2567 GCF_964263775.1 Agreia sp.
AGACCCCGCCGTGCTCGACAGGAGCGAGAGCGACGGCGGCGCTGACTACCTCGACTTCGTGGCGAGCCGCCCCGACCTCGCCGAAGAAGACGCCATCGCCCACGTCATCGAGGCCGTACGCTCCACCGGCGTTCGCGCACACATCCTGCACCTCTCGAGCGCCCGAGCGCTGCCGCAAATCGAGGCCGCCAAGGCAGAGGGGCTGCCGATCACGGTCGAGACCTGCCCCCACTACCTGAGCTTCTCGGCCGAAGGCATTCCCGACGCGGGCACGCAGTTCAAGTGCTGCCCGCCCATCCGCGATGCCGGCAACCGCGAGCTGCTGTGGCAGGCGCTCGAGTCGGGCCTGATCGACATCGTCGCCTCCGACCACTCCCCCTCGACCAGAGAACTCAAGTTCGCCCACGACGGCGACTTTCAACTGGCATGGGGAGGCATCTCCGGCCTGCAGCTCAGCTTGAGCGCGGTCTGGACGGGCGCGCGGGCCCGCGGTATTCCGCTCGAGCGGGTCGTCGACTGGATGTCTGCCCAGACCGCCCGGTTCGCCGGACTCTCGCAGAAGGGTCGCATCGAGGCGGGAGCCGATGCCGACCTCGTGGCGTTCGCCCCCGAGGCCGCGTTCACCGCGAGCGCGGATGCTCTGCTGCACAAGAACAAGGTCTCGGCGTTCGACGGATCCGAGCTCACGGGCCTGGTCGCCGTGACCTGGCTGGCCGGCGTGCCGGTCTACACGTCAGGCGCCGTCGACGACGCGTCCGCATCCACGCCCACCGGCCGACTGCTGTCGCGCGCCTGATCGCCGATCGCGCCCACTCACCCTCGAACATAGGAGCGCCCCATGGCAATCGTTCTCGGACCCAACCAGTACGGCAAGGCGGAGAACCGCGTCGTGCGCATCACCCGCGACACGGCACGCCACGAGATCCGCGACCTGAACGTGTCGACGGCCCTGCGCGGGGACTTCTCGGCCGCGCACCTCGTGGGCGACCAATCTCGAGTGCTGCCCACCGACACGCAGAAACAGACGGCCTACTCCTACGCCAAAGAGAAGGGTGTCGAGTCGATCGAGGCCTACGGGCTCGAACTGGCCCGGCACTTCGTCGACGACGTCGCTCCCGTGGAGGGCGCCCGAATCGAGATCGAGGAATACGCGTGGGAGCACGCGGTCATCGACGGAGTGGAGCATGAGCACACCTTCGTGCGCCTCGGCCAGGAGGTGCGCACCGCCGCGATCACGGTCGAGGGCACGGGCGCCGGGCAGAAGACGTGGGTGATCGGCGGCCTGAAAGACCTGGTGATCCTCAAGTCGACGGGCAGCGAGTTCCACGGATTCCTCGAAGACGAGTACACGCGCCTCGAGCCGACCACCGACCGGGTGATGGCCACGGCCCTCATCGCGCAGTGGCGCTTCACCGAGACCGGTGTCACGTGGGCCGAGATCTGCTGGAACGACATCTACGCCGGCATCAAGCGCATCCTCATCGCGCAGTTCGCGACCCTGCATTCGTTGGCTCTGCAGCAGACGCTCTACGAGATGGGCAAGGCCGTGCTCGAAGAGTACCCGTTCATCGCCGAGATCAGGTTCTCTGCCCCCAACAAGCACCACTTTCTCTACAACCTCGAGACGTTCGGCGTCGAGAACAACAACGAGGTCTACCACGCCGACGACCGCCCCTATGGCCTCATCCAGGCCGCCGTTCTGCGCGACGACGCACCGGATGCCGGCCCCGCGTGGATTCCCGCCGCGAACCTCGCGTAGACCCGTCATGAGCACTGTCTACCGGGGGCACATTTTTCACATCAATGGCTCCCCCTCCGTTGCGGATGCGCGAGACCACCTCGTGTCGCTTCCCGACGGCGCCCTGGTCGTGTCGGATGCCGGCACGATCGAGTGGATCGGCGCTGCCGCCGAGCTGCCGCCGACGTTCGCCGGCGCGCCCGTCGTCGACAACCGGGACGGATACATCGTGCCCGGCTTCGTCGACGCTCACGTGCACTTTCCGCAGACGTACTCCACCGACTCGTACGGTGGAGGCCAGCTGCTGGAGTGGCTCGACCACTGCATCTTTCCGGCCGAGTCGCGGCTCGCCGACCCCCAGTTCGCCGAGCGCATCGCGCGCGATTTCACCCGTCGCCGGGTCGCCGCCGGAACGACGGCCGCGATGGTGTTCGGCTCCGCCTTTCCACACGCGCAGGATGCCCTCTTCCGTGCCACGCGGGAAGCCGGGCTGCGCGTGGTGTCGGGCCGCGGCATCCAGACCGTGGGGCCGGAGTCGGCGAATGCGCTGATCATCGGCGATGCAGAGGCGCTTGCGTTGGTGCGTGACGAGATCTCGACGTGGCACGCCGTGGATACCGGTGATGCGACGACGGCGCGCATTCAGGTCGCGGTCGTGCCGCGGTTCAGCCTGTCGGTGACGCGCGAGACGCTGCGCTCGCTCGGCGAACTCTACGACGAGGTGCGTGGATCGGGCGTGTATTTCCACACTCACCTGAGCGAGAACGACAGCGCCGTCGGCGGCGAGATCGCCGCGGTGAAGGCGGTCTACGAGGTCGAGAGCTACCTC
>NZ_CAXVWM010000074.1:0-7341 GCF_964263775.1 Agreia sp.
TCATCCCGTTCCTCCGCAATGTCACGCGCGGCCGAGGCATCCCCGAGGAGCGGCTCGAGGAGGTCGCCCACCACTATCGCGCGTTCGACGGCATCAGCCCGATCAACGCGCAGAACCGCGCACTGCAGTTGGCGCTGCAGGCCGAGATCGATCGTCGGGGCATCGACCTGCCGGTCATCTGGGGCAATCGCAATTGGCAGCCGTACCTCGCCGACGCGCTGCGCGAGGCATCCGCTGCGGGTCACCGCCGGCTGATCGCCATCGCGACCAGCGCCTACAGCTCGTACTCGAGCTGCCGGCAGTACCGCGAGGACTTCGCGATCGCCCTCGACGAGACAGGCCTCGGCGACGAGCTCGAGATCGACAAGGTGCGCCAGTTCTTCGACCACCCCGGCTTCGTCGAGCCGTTCATCGAGGGCGTGCGCGAGGCGTTCTCGATGCTCGCGGCCGATCAGCCCGATCTCGACCTCGAGACCCAGGTCGAGGTTCTGTTCTCGACGCACTCGATCCCGTCGACGGATGCCGCCCGCTCGGGCCCCGAGAGCCGTGGCTTCGGCGAGGGCGGCGCCTATCGGGCCCAGCACCTCGCGGTGGCCGAGGCCGTGATGCTCGCCGCCGAATCGAGCGCGCCCTGGCAGCTCGTGTTCCAGTCGCGCAGCGGCCCGCCCTCGATGCCCTGGCTCGAGCCCGACATCAACGATGCGATCGGCGAATTACCGGCCCGCGGCATCCGGGCGGTCATCATCGTGCCGCTGGGTTTCGTGAGCGATCACATGGAGGTGAAGTGGGACCTCGACAACGAGGCGCTCGCCTCAGCCGCCGAAGCCGGCCTCGCGGCCGTGCGGGTGCCGACTCCGGGCATCCACCCCGCCTATGTCTCGGGCCTGGTCGATCTCGTGCTCGAACGGGCGCAGGCGACGCCCGTTTCCGAGCGCCCCGCGGTGACCGCGCTCGGCCCCTGGTACGACGTATGCCGCCCCGGATGCTGCGAGAACGTACGCTTGGGGTTCACGCCCGCGATTTCCGGGCTCGCTCCGTAGCACGCCGTTCCCCCGTGAAAGCACCTCTGCTGTGACCCGAACACTTCGCATCGCCACTCGTGGCAGCGCCCTCGCGCGCGCCCAGACCGGCATGGTCGCCGACCAGCTCACGCGCTCCACCGGCACCCCCACCGAACTCGTGATCATCAAGACCGAGGGCGACACCTCGCGCGAATCGCTGGCGACGCTCGGCGGAACAGGGGTGTTCGCCAGTGCCCTGCGCGAAGCACTCGTGCGGGGCGAGGTCGATCTCATCGTGCACTCCCTCAAAGACCTGCCCACTGTCGAGTACGCCGGGTTGGTCATCGGCGGGGTTCCCGAACGCGAGGATGCCCGCGACGTTCTCTGCACCCTCGACGGGGTCTCACTCGCCGATCTGCCCGAGGCGGCGAGAGTTGGAACGGGTTCTCCCCGGCGCCGGGCGCAATTGTTATCACTTCGTCCTGATCTGGAGGTCGTCGATATTCGAGGGAATGTCGACACGCGACTACGATCGGTTGAACGGGGAAACCTTCACGGCGTCGTGTTGGCCGCTGCCGGGCTCGAACGATTGGGCCGGCTGGCGGAGGCGTCGGAGTTCTTTGATCTTGAGTTGTGGCCGACCGCACCCGGCCAAGGCGCTCTTGCCATCGAAGCGCGCGAAGGAGACGACATCACTGAGCTGTTGAGTATCGAACACGGGCAGACGCGTTCCGCCGTTCGGGCCGAACGGGCCGTTCTCGCAACCCTCGAAGCCGGATGCGCCGCTCCGATCGGCGCGCACGCCACGATCGACGGCGACCTGCTCTCACTCACGGCCGTGGTGTACGAGCCGACGGGCGAGGCCGAACTCGGATGCACCCGCAGCGCGACCCTCACCGGTATCGACGACGACGTACTCGCCGAGGCGCTGGGCGCGGCGGTCGCGGCGCAACTGCTCGAAGACGGAGCCGCAGAACTCGCTCCCCTCGGAGGCGCCGCATGATGACGCCCTGGAGCAATCGTCCGCTCGGTGGATGGCGCGTGCTCGTTCCGCGAGGCGGCCCGTGGGGCCACGGCGTGGCATCCGATCTTCGCGCGGCCGGGGCGACGCCCGTCGTCGCTCCCATGATCAACTTCGCCCCCGCGGCCGACGACGAGGCGCTGAACGTGGCCCTCGCCTCGCTCGCCGACGGAAAGTTCGACTGGCTCACGGTCACGAGCGCCACCACGGTCGACGTGCTCTCGGCGCATCGGGCCACCGTGCCCTCGTCGACCCACATCGCCGCCGTCGGAGAGACGACCGCCGCCGCCCTCACGGCCGCCGGCTACCAGGTTGACCTGGTTCCGCCAGAAGACAACTCGGCCCAGGGCCGGTTGCGCGAGCTGGCCCAGTTCGAGCAGTACGGCGCCGAGCTGCGCATCCTCACCCTGCGCAGCGATATTGCAAAGCCCGTGCTCACCGAGGGACTCATCGCCCGGGGCCACACGGTCGAGTCGGTGGTCGCATATCGCACCATCGGCGTTGCTGTCGACGAGGCGATCGTTCGCGACATGCGAGCCGGCGAGTTCACGGCGGTGCTCGTCACCTCGGGAAGTGTGGCGGAGCAGATCCAGCTGCAGTTCGGACAGTTGCCCGGCAGCATGATCGTGGCCGCGATCGGTCCGCAGACGGCGCGCGACGCAGCAGCGTACGGCGTGCGGGTCGACCTCGTGGCGAAGGAGCGCAGTGCCGTGTCGCTGATCGACGCGATCGTCGACGTGGCCAAGGCGCAGAAGTCCGACGACGAGTAGGTCGGCTCTAGTCGTTCAACAGGACACTCTCGATTTCATGCGGCGTGTCGTCGGCTGGACCCGGGCACGTCGCAAATCCATCCTGTTGCACGGTCGTGACGCGGCGTAGCAGCCGATCGTCGGCATCCCCCGGCTTGCGCCCAGTTCACGCGATTAGGCTGGAAGCCATGACTTCCGGCTTTCCTGTCGTGCGCGCGCGCCGTCTCCGCGCCACTCCCGCTCTTCGTAGACAGGTCGCCGAGACCCGCCTCCATCCGGCAGATCTCGTGCTTCCCCTCTTCGTGCGCGAAGGTTCAGAGCCCCGGCCGCTGAACTCCATGCCCGGCGTCGTGCAGCACACCCTCGACTCGGTCCGCGGCGTGGTGGCCGAGGCCGCCGCGGCCGGCATAGGAGGAGTCATGCTGTTCGGCGTTCCCGAGCACCGTGATGCCACGGGAACCGGCGCGACCGATGTCGACGGCATCCTGAACCGGGCGACCCGGGCCGTCGCATCCGAGGTCGGTGACGCGCTGGTCGTGCAGACCGACCTGTGCCTCGACGAGTTCACCGACCACGGCCACTGCGGGGTTCTGGATGCCGATGGCCGGGTCGACAACGACGCCACCCTCCTCAGATACCGCGATATGGCGCTGGCGCAGGCCGACGCGGGCTCGGCGCTTCTCGGCCTGTCGGGCATGATGGACGGCCAGGTCGCCGCCGTGCGCGACGCGCTCGACGTGGCCAATCGCAGCGAGGTGGCCGTGCTCGCCTACTCGGCGAAGTACGCCAGCGCCTACTACGGGCCGTTCCGCGAGGCGGTCGAGTCCACGCTCACGGGCAACCGCCGCAGCTACCAGCTCGACCCCGCCAACCGCCGCGAGGGCCTGCGCGAGGCGCAGCTCGACGTCGCCGAGGGCGCCGACGTCGTGATGGTGAAGCCCGCGGGCAGCTACCTCGACGTGCTCGCCGACGTGGCTGCCTGGTCGCCGGTTCCGGTCTGGGCGTACCAGGTATCGGGGGAGTACGCCATGATCGAGGCCGCGGCCGCCAACGGCTGGATCGACCGGGACCGCGCCATCCTCGAATCGGTGCTCAGCATCCGCCGAGCCGGCGCCGACACCGTACTCACGTACTGGGCGACAGAACTCGCCGCAGCCCTCTAACCCCGCAGCCCTCTAACCCCACCCACCCACACCTTCCACCTTTCGCGGATGAGGAAATTCTCGCGACACCCCGTCCTCCGGCGAGCAACTGCCGGGGTGTCGCAGATTTTTCCTCATCCGCGAAGGGGGAACAGACATTGGAGTACCCCTTGACCCGCAACGACGAACTCTTCGACCGGGCGCGCCTCTCCATTCCGGGCGGCGTCAACTCGCCGGTGCGCGCCTATCGCTCGGTCGGCGGAACCCCCCGCTTCCTCGTCGAGGCGAAGGGCGCCTACGTCACCGACTCCGAGGGCACCGAGTACGTCGACCTCGTCTCGAGCTGGGGCCCCGCGATTCTCGGCCACGCGCATCCGGGTGTCGTCGCGGCCGTTCAGGATGCCGCCTCCCGCGGCCTCTCGTTCGGCGCCTCGACCCCGGGTGAGACCGAGCTCGCCGAACTCGTTAGGGCCCGTGTCACCAGCGGCGGCGTCTCGCCCATCGAGAAGATCCGCCTCGTCTCCACGGGCACCGAGGCCACGATGACGGCCATCCGCCTCGCCCGCGGATTCACCGGACGCGACGTGCTCATCAAGTTCGCCGGCCACTATCACGGACACTCCGACTCGCTGTTGGCCGAGGCCGGCTCGGGCCTCGCCACGCTGGGGCTGCCCGCATCCGCCGGCGTGCCCGCAGCGACGGCCGCGCTCACGCTGGTGCTTCCCTACAACGACCTCGACGCGGTGCGCGAGGCCTTCGCCCTGCACCCGGGGCGCATCGCGGCAATCATCACCGAGGCGGCGGCCGCCAACATGGGCGTCGTGGCTCCGGATGCCGGATTCAACGCCGCCCTGTCGGCCATCGCCCACGAGAACGGCGCGCTGCTCATCGTCGACGAGGTTCTCACCGGGTTCCGCGTTCACCCCGCGGGCTACTGGGCACTCGAGTCCGAGGCGCAGGATGCCGCGGGTTCGGATGCGGCGGGATCGCTGTCGTACGCTCCCGACCTCGTGACCTACGGCAAGGTCATCGGCGGGGGGATGCCGCTGGCTGCCCTCGGCGGGCGTGCCGATGTCATGGACTTTCTCGCCCCGCTCGGCCCGGTCTACCAAGCAGGCACCCTGTCGGGAAACCCGGTGGCCGTCGCCGCCGGCATCGCCACCCTGACGCTGGCCGACGCATCGGTCTACGCTCGCCTCGACGCCACGGCCGAGCTGCTGAGCGCATCCGTCTCTGAGGCACTCGCCGACGTGGGCGTCGCGCACGCCGTGCAACGCGCCGGAAACCTGTTCAGCTTCGTGTTCGGCGACTACTCCGTGGCCTCCGGCGGAGGCGCCCCGCGCACCTACAGCGATGTGCAGAGGCAAGACGCGTTCCGCTACCCCGCGTTCTTCCACTCGATGCTCGACTCGGGGGTCTCGTTGCCGCCGTCGGTATTCGAGGCGTGGTTCGTCAGTGCCGCGCACGACGAAGACGCGGTCGCGCGCATCCTCGACGCGCTTCCGGCGGCGGCCCGCGCAGCGGCATCCGCGTCGCCCACCCTCGCGGTCTGAGCGGGGTGCCGTACCTAATTCAGGAGGAGCGCTCGGCCGGCGCCACTATCCACGAGGCGACGCTCTCCTCCTGAACGCGTAACGCGAAAACGCCGGCCGTAGTCAGATCGTGACGATGAGCATCCGTCGATCTGCTGATTTCGCCGGCCATCGCGGGCAGGATAGACCTATGGCTGTTCTGTTCGTGCATACCGACCGACTCGAGATACGCCTGACCCGTGCAGAGAAGATTCTCTCGCTGCGCCGCACTAACATCGATATTCCGCTGGAGCGCATCCGCTCCGCCGTTCTCACCGAGGACCCGTGGGTGTGGGTGCGCGGCATACGGGCGCCCGGCTCGTGGATTCCGCTGACCCTGGCCGTCGGCACCTGGAAGGTGCACGACGGCAAGGACTTTCTGCTCATCAAGGGCACACGCACCTCGGTCGTCATCGACATCGACGGCAGCGGCTCGGAGTTCATGCGGGTGATCATCACCACCACGCACGCGCTCGAGCTGCTGCGCGCGCTGAGGCTTCCGCCGGCGATCGAAGACCCGGCGAAGGAGATCGCAACCGACTGACAGCGAGCGATGAAGCAGCTCGGTACGCTGCGCAACACGTGCCATAAAAAAGTGAGGCCGCCCCGGCTGGGGCGGCCTCACTTTTTTCGACTGTTTGTTACGCGTTCGCGCGGCGACGGATCGCAGCGAGCGTGATGCCGGCGAGCATCAGTCCGCCGGCAAGGGTGCCGAGGGTGAGTCCGTCGAGGCCGGTGGAGGCGAGGGTTCCACTTCCGGGTGCTCCAGCGGGCTTGGCCGGGTTGACCGGATTGACCGGCGTGACAGGGTTTGCCACGACCGTGAACTCAGCGCTCACAGTTCGTAGGCTGCGGTTTCCAGAGATGGTGACGGTGTAGTCGCCGACTGCAACGCCGCCGGTGAGAACGAGCTGGTCGACGTAGCTTCCGTCTTCATCGTCGGCGAAGATTCCCTCCGCGCCTGCGAGCTCGACCGCAACTCCATCGGGCCCGGTGAGCGTGATGACAAGACCTTCGTTGGGGCTGAAGCCGGTCGCGGCCAACTGGACGCCCTTATCAGCGTTCGTGACGTCGGCGATCGTCAACGACGATGGATCGATGGTGAGAGTCAGCGGAATGACCGGAACGGGAGGGGTCGCGAAAGTGAAAGCGATCGAGAGGCGGTCAGCTCCGGGGAGCGTCTGGCCGTTCACGTACTGATTGACGACCGCTCCGGTGCCCAGTGAACCCGGCTCGAGGCGGCTGAAGTCAGTGACGATGCTGAACTGGCCGTTGGTGCCCACGATGCCTCGACCCGCTTCGGCCTCAGTCACGCTGCGTGCGCCATAGGTGATGACGATCTCTGCACCAGGCTGACCGGTACCCGTGAAGGTGGGCGTCGCGGTGTCGACGACCGCGCCGGTACCCGGGTAGGTGACCGTGAACGGGTCGGCCGGGTTGGGCGCGACAGCGAGGGTGAAGGTGAGCGGACGAGTCTGGACAATGGTTCCGTTAGGAGCCACCTCGCGGACGGTGCTGACGACCTGGGTCTGACCCGTTCCGAGAAGATCGAAGTTGGCGATCGCGGCCCAACTGCCGTCGGCGGCGCGCGAGTTACCGCCGTAAATGGCGGTGTGCTGGCTTCCGTCGCCGGTCAGGTACTGAACGTCGACGGTGTTGCCCTCGGACAGGCCAGTTCCAGCGAACTGCGCGGTGTTCGGGAAGTATTCCGGAACACCGACCTGCCCCTGGGTCGGAGTCGTCACGGCGAAGCTGTCGTCGGCCTGCGCCGCCGTGTGTGTGACGAAAATGGGCGCGACGGCGATGAGGGCAGCTGTGCCGATCATTGCGACGCGGGATGACAACGACCGAGATGTT
>NZ_CAXVWM010000075.1:0-14356 GCF_964263775.1 Agreia sp.
GCCTCCGGCAACGTGGTCGACCTGGAGGAGCTGCGTCCGCAGCTCGCGGCCGAGGCGGCCCTGGGCGAGGAGGGCGTCGACTTCGACGCGCACGCAGGTCACGACCACGAGGGTCACGACCACGGCGACCACGAGGGTCACTCGCACTAACAGCGTCTCTCGAAGGGCCCGGCATGCACGCGCGTGTCGGGCCCTCCGCCGTTAAGCGAGACTGGTGAGCATGAAGCTCGAGGCGGTCCCCGACGGCCCGGTAGAGATCCCCGAGATCGTGGCCGCGCTGGCCGGCGACGACATCCCGGTGCCCGTCTGGCAAAACACCCTCGCGGGGCTGACGTTTCGTCTCGGCTCAGAGCAGTCTTCCGCGGGTTCTCGACTTCAGCGCAGACGCCAGACTCCTCCTCCCCAGCCCACTCGCATCCGCTCGTCTGCAAAGCACCCGAGCCGCCCTCGGTCGGTGCATCTGCGCCGACTGGATGCGCCCGTCACCGTCGATCCGGCGCATCTGCGCCCATCGCATCAGTTTCGAGTGCTTCTGCGCCGACTGGAGATGCGCAGTGGTGCCTGTGGACGGGGCGGGGTCTGGGCGAGCTCCGGAGGCATCATGGGTGGCATGCCTCGCCGTATTCCACTGCCGTTCGCGCTGCGTGGGCGATCGTTCTCCGTCGCGGAGGGATCGCGTGCAGGGTTGGGTCGTCATCGGATGCGCGGACGCGACCTCGAGCGACCCTTCCATGGCGTTCGTGTCCGCCGAGGCCGGCTTCAGGGGCTGTACGCACTCTGCCTCGCCTACATGGAGCGGATGCGTGGGGACGAGTTCTTCTGCGGCGCGACGGCCGCGCGCATCTGGCGCATCCCATTGCCCGATCGATTCGTCCCCGCAGAGGGCGTGCATGTGGGAAGGATGGCTCCGAAGCGGGCGAGTCGCGCCCGAGGTGTCCGAGGGAGGGAGTTCTCGGATAACGCTCTTCGTGTCGAGAAACGTTACGGGCTTCCGGTCACGGATGCTGCCTCGACGTGGTGCCACCTCGCCGGTGTGCTGTCGCATGACGACCTCGTGGCGGCCGGCGATCATCTCATTCTCGTGCCGAAGAAGCCGCAGGCAGGCGAAGCTCGCCCTTATGCCACTCTCGAGCAACTCACTGAGCGTGCACATTCCTACACGGGACGGCATGCGCGGGCCGCTCGGCGCGCCCTTCAGGACATTCGCGAGGGAGCCGAGTCGCGCCCGGAGACAATCCTTCGTCTGGCCATGGTGCGCGCTGGTCTGCCGGAGCCCGAGCTCAACGTCGACATCTTCAGCGCGTCGGGGCAGTTTCTGGGCCGGGGGGACAGTCTCTTTCGAGACTTTCGCGTCATCGCCGAATACGACGGCGAGCAGCATCGCACCGACTCGAGTCAGTACAACAAGGACATGCTTCGTATCGAGGGATTCATCCGGAACAAGTTCACGCCCATCCGAGTGCGCAAAGGACAGCTCTTCGGTGATCCGGCGGCTGCGGTCGCCCGCGTCGAGGGAGCCCTGCGCGACGCGGGCTGGCGTCCGTAATCCGGCCGCGCGCATCCATTCGCCGCATATGCACGCTCGCAGCGACCGAGTCGGCGCATCCGCACGCAAAATCGCGCGGGTAGGTGCTGTTTCGCCGAGTCGACTGTTGTGGTCGACGATAGTGGTGGTCGTCGGTTGCGGCAGTGCAGGTGCCGTCAGCCGCCGAAGATCGCGTGGGCGACCGTGAAGATCGCCAGGCCCGCCAGGGAGCCGACCACCGTGCCGTTGATGCGGATGAACTGCAGATCGCGGCCGACCTCGACCTCGATCTTGCGTCCGGTGTCCTCGGCGTCCCACCCGCGCACGGTGTCGGAGATGATCGCCGCGAGATCGTGTCGGTACGTCTCGACCAGGTACCCAGCCGCATCCTCGACCCAGCGGTCGACCTTGTCGCCCAGCACGTGGTCTTCGAGAAGTGCGTGCCCAAACTGGATGACGGCGTCGCTGAGGCGGGTGCGAAGCTCACTGGCCGGGTTCTCGAGCGACGACATCAGGGCGGTGCGCGCCGCATTCCAGGCCTGGCCGGCGAGGTCACGCACCTGCGGGCTGTCGAACACCTGACCCTTCAGCTCTTCGACCTTGGCCATCGTGGCCTCATCGTGCTGCAGGTCGTCACTGAGCCTGCGCAGGTACTCGTCGATTGCGACCCGCAGCTGGTGGTTCGGGTCGTCACGGACGGCCGAGATGAACTTCAGCGCCTCCCGATGCGCCCGGTCGTCGACGACCCGGTCGACGAACGAGGGCATCCAGCTGGGCAGGCGTTCGCTGACTGCCTGGCCGAACGCATCCGGGTTTCGTTCGAGCCACTCGTGCAGCCGTTCGACGAGCAACTCGACGACCTGCCCCTGGTGTCCGCCGTCGACGAAGCTCGCGGTCAGGCGCCCGAGCGGCGGCCCCCAAGCCGGGTCGATCAACTGCCTGCGCCCGATCTCCTCGATGACCTCGCGCATTGTGTCGTCGTCGACCAGGGAGAGGAAACCGCGCGCTGCGTTCGCCGCCTCGGAGGTGAGCCGAGCGGCGTGCGCAGGATCGACCAGCCATGTTCCGACAGCACGTGAGACCCCGAGCGAACTCAGCTTCGTCGTGATGACCTCTCGCGACAAGAAGTTCGTTTCGACGAATTCACCGAGAGTGACCCCGATACGGTCTTTCTCGGTGGGGATGATCGCCGTGTGGGGGATGCGCAGCCCCAGCGGATGCCGGAACAGGGCCGTCACCGCGAACCAGTCGGCGATGGCGCCGACCATGCCGCCCTCGGCCGCGGCCCGCACATACTGCAGCCACTCGTAGCGCTCCTGCAAGGCGAATGCCACCACGAAAATGACCGCCATGATGACCAACAGGCCCGTGGCGAGGCGCTTCATGCCGCGCAATGCGGCGAGCTTCTCGAGGTCGCGGGGCGAGAGAAGGGGTGTGGATGCGACGGGCGCGTCGAGCGAGGTGGCCATGGCTTCATCGTAGGGCGGGTTCGCCGCCAATCTCTGCCTACGGCGACAGTGCGATCTCTGCCTACGGCGGCAGTGCGATCTTTGCCTACGGCGAACAACGGCACCTGCCGCGGCGGCCTCCAGTAGATTCGAGATCACGCAAGTAATAGAGGAGCAATCACATGGCCGAACCGGCTCTGGTATCCAGTGTTTTTGACCGACTACTCAAGGACCGCATCATCTGGTTGGGCAGTGCCGTCCGCGACGACAATGCGAACGAGATCTGCGCGAAGATCCTTCTGCTCGCCGCCGAAGACCCCAATCGCGACATCTACCTCTACACCAACTCTCCCGGCGGATCGATCACCGCGGGCATGGCCATCTACGACACGATGAAGTTCGTCTCGAACGACATCGTCACCGTCGGAATCGGCATGGCCGCATCGATGGGCCAGTTTTTGCTGTCGTCGGGCACCAAGGGCAAGCGCTACATCACGCCGAACGCTCGCGTGCTGCTGCACCAGCCCTCGGGTGGTTTCGGCGGAACGAGCGCCGATATCCAGACCCAGGCCAAGCTGATCCTCGACATGAAGCGCCGCATGGCGGAGCTCACGAGCGAGCAGACCGGCAAGAGCATCGAGCAGGTCATCAAAGACGGAGACCGGGACAACTGGTTCACCGCCCAGCAGGCGCTCGAGTACGGCTTCGTCGACCACGTTCGCGAGTTCGCATCCGACGTCGCCGGCGGCGGCGGCACAGAAGAGACAGACGCAGTGCCCTCCGAGTCCAAGTAACTTCCGCCGAGACAAGACGAACAGAGAAGAAGAATGAACACTCCAGCATTCGGCGCCGCGTACAGCTCGCCCTACGGAAACGGCACGTCGCCGTCGAACCGCTACATCCTGCCCACCTTCGAGGAGCGCACGGCCTACGGCTACAAGCGCCAGGACCCGTACGCGAAGCTCTTCGAGGACCGCATCATCTTCCTCGGCGTGCAGGTCGATGACGCGTCCGCCGACGACATCATGGCCCAGCTTCTCGTGCTCGAGAGCCAGGACCCGGATCGCGACATCGAGATGTACATCAACTCTCCCGGTGGATCGTTCACCGCGATGACGGCGATCTACGACACGATGCAGTACATCCGCCCGCAGATCCAGACGGTCTGCCTCGGCCAGGCCGCATCGGCCGCAGCGGTTCTGCTCGCTGCCGGCTCGCCGGGTAAGCGACTCGCCCTGCCGAACGCGCGCATCCTCATCCACCAGCCCTCCGCCGGTGGCGGAGAGGGCGGTGGACAGGCCTCCGACATCGAGATCCAGGCCGCCGAGATCCTGCGCATGCGCACGTGGCTCGAAGAGACCCTCGCGCACCACTCGGGCAAGACGAGTGAGCAGGTCAATAAGGACATCGACCGCGACAACATCATGAACGCGAACGAAGCCCTCGAGTACGGACTGATCGACCAGGTTTTGACCTCGCGCAAGAACCTGCCCGCCCTCGTCAAGTAGGCGCAGGCCGAGCCCCTTCGACAGGCCAGAGAAACGAGAACATCGTTTCCTGAGCCTGCCCGAAGGGGCTCTTTCGTTGCGACTTGCACGACTCCCATTCGCCCGTGCCCCGGATGTCGGTGGCACGGGTTAGGCTCGGATCAATCGTCATCGACAGGAGGCTGGCATGGCTCGCATCGGAGAAAGCGCCGACCTGCTCAAGTGTTCGTTCTGCGGAAAGAGCCAGAAGCAGGTGCAGCAACTGATCGCCGGTCCCGGGGTCTACATCTGTGACGAGTGCGTCGAGCTGTGCAACGAGATCATCGAGGAACGCCTGTCTGAAGCGGGCGACGAGGCCACGGGCGAGTTCGAATTGCCCAAACCCAAAGAGATCTTCAACTTTCTCGAAGAATACGTGATCGGTCAAGAGGCCGCGAAGAAGGCCCTCTCCGTCGCCGTTTACAACCACTACAAGCGCACGAAGGCGCGCACGACGATCGGCCCGGCCGAGACGCAGGGCGACCAGATCGAACTGGCCAAGAGCAACATCCTCCTGATCGGCCCCACCGGCTGCGGCAAGACCTATCTCGCGCAGACCCTCGCCAAGCGACTCAACGTGCCATTCGCGGTAGCCGACGCGACGGCGCTCACCGAGGCCGGCTACGTCGGCGAAGACGTCGAGAACATCCTCCTCAAGTTGATCCAGGCCGCCGACTACGACGTCAAGCGGGCCGAGACCGGCATCATCTACATCGACGAGGTCGATAAGATCGCGCGCAAAGCCGAGAACCCGTCGATCACCCGCGACGTGTCGGGCGAAGGCGTGCAGCAGGCTCTGCTCAAAATTCTCGAGGGCACCGTAGCGTCCGTTCCGCCCCAGGGCGGTCGCAAGCATCCGCACCAGGAATTCATCCAGATCGACACGACGAACGTTCTGTTCATCGTGGCCGGAGCGTTCGCGGGGCTCGAAGAGATCATCGCCGAGCGCGCGGGCAAGCGGGGCATCGGTTTCAATGCGCCCCTGCACTCGAAGCGCGAAGACGTGAACTTCTTCTCCGACGTTCTGCCCGAAGACCTGCACAAGTTCGGGCTGATCCCCGAATTCATCGGCCGTCTCCCCGTCGTCACCACGGTGACGCCCCTCGACCAGACCGCCCTGATGCAGATTCTCACCGAGCCGCGCAACGCCATCGTCAAGCAGTACCAGCGCATGTTCGAGCTCGACGGTGTCGAGCTCGAGTTCGACCGAGAGGCGCTCGAGGCCATCGCCGACCTCGCCGTGCTGCGCAAGACCGGCGCCCGGGGTCTCCGCTCGATCATGGAGGAGGTGCTCGGGCCGATCATGTTCGAGGTTCCCTCGACCGATGAGGTGGCGCGTGTCGTGGTCACTCGCGAGTCCGTGAACAACAATGCGGCCCCCACGATCGTTCCACGCAAGCCGGTTCGTGCAGAGAAGTCGGCGTAGCGAGACCGACGCCGTCGGGCTGATCCAGCCCGTCTCGGCAGGTATCGTTTCGGCGATCACCGGCTTCGCCAGCTCGTTCGTTCTCGTCGTGGCGGGCCTCCGCGCCGTCGGTGCAACCGAGGCGCAGGCGTCGTCCGGGCTTCTCGCTGTCTGTGTCGCGAGCGGGCTGTGCTGCATCCTGCTCGCATGGCACTTCAGAATGCCCATCTCTTTCGCGTGGTCCACCCCGGGGGCCGCGCTGCTGGTCGCGGCGGCCGGCGTCACCGACGACTTCGGCGCAGCAGTCGGAGCCTTTCTCGTATGCGGGGCACTGATCGTACTGTGCGGCCTGTGGCCGATGCTCGGTCGGGCCATCACCAGCATCCCGCGCCCGATCGCCAGTGCGATGCTGGCCGGAATCCTCTTTCCCATCTGCCTCGCCCCGATCACCGCAGCCGTCGAGATCCCCGTGCTCGCGCTTCCGGTGATTCTCACCTGGCTCGCGCTCTACCGACTCGCACCGCGGTGGGCCGAACCGGGGGCGATGCTCGTCGCCGCCATCGGCATCGCCGTCACCGCCGGCAACTCCATGCTCGAGGGGGCCTCGCTGGGCCCTACCCTGCAATTCGTCGGTCCGTCGTTCGATCCCGTGGTGATCGTGAGCCTGGGCCTGCCCTTGTTCATCGTGACAATGGCGGGGCAGAACGTGCCCGGCTTCGCGGTGATGTCCACGTTCGGGTTCGCGGTTCCGCCGCGGCCGGTCCTGGTCGCCTCTGGGGCGGGGTCGATGCTCGCCGGGCTTTTCGGTGGCCACGTCATCAACCTCGCCGCGATCACGGCGGCGCTCATGGCCGGTCCGGACTCGCATCCCGACCCAAAGAAGCGCTGGCCGGCATCCGTCACCGCGGGCGTGCTCTACGTGCTCTTCGGCCTCGCGGCCGGCGGGGCGACGACGCTCATCTCGGCAGCGCCGCCCATTCTGATCACGGCGGTGGCCGGTCTCGCCCTGCTCGGAGCCCTGGTCACGAGCGTCGCCAGTGCGCTCGAAAACGTCGACCGCCGAATCCCCGCCATCGCCACGTTTCTCGTCACAGCCTCGGGCGTGTCGATCGTGGGAATCGGCTCGGCGTTCTGGGGACTGCTCGTGGGCGCGGTGGTGATGATCGTGACCACGATCGGCCGGCCACGTGAGCGCCTACAGCCTCCGAACGAGCAGAATCAGGTCTCGTCGTCGTAGGGGGTCACGACCGCCTCGTCGGCGTCGGGGTCGTACTCGACCAGGGTGCCGTCGTCGAGTTCGCATACGGGCCTGCCCTCGAGCCAGGTGAGCGTCCAGTTCCAGCCCGACGTGTCGGTCGCGCCCTCTGCGAGGGCTCCCTCGATCTCTTCGATGGCGTCGCTGACGACCTGGGGAAGTCGCGACGGGGTCTCGTCGCCGACGGCCCAGCGGGTTCCGAGCTGGATCATGTGGTCTCCTTGGCTGCGGCCCCGGGTGCGCCGAGGCCCATGTCGGTTGTCGTTACACCCTCGGGTGTCTCGGTGAACGAGACGACGGGCGTGAGTTCGAGGGCGGCGAAGGCGGCCTTCGCCTCGTCGGTGGGGAACCCGCACGGGCCGACCGGAGCGTAGACAGGATAACTGCGTTCCCCCGGGTAGGTGATCCAGACCAGGAGCGGATCCTCGAGCTGCCGGGTGCAGATGACTGCCGGATCGACGGGCGCGTTGGGAGCCGCGTAGGCCGTGACGAGTTCGTCGAGTCCGCCGCTCACCGCGCTGACCGTCGTAGTCGCGAAACCGTCGTCGCCCATCGAAGTCAAGCAGACCGCGGCACTCGAGATGTCGGCCGTCAACTGATGCAGGTGCACGGCTGCACCGTCGAGGGGGCACCAAGCGGCCAGCTCGTCGGATTCGGGAAACTCGGCAAGCGGAAGCTTGGTGGTCGGCTGCGTGCCGCCTTGGATATCGGTCGGCGAAGCCGTGGGTGATGGCGAAGACGAGTTTGCACTGCTGGAGCAGGCGGTAAGCGCGAGCAGTACGGAGACGGCTGCGGCGGCAAGCAGAACGATCTTCTTCACGGTCCTCAGTCCTTCGGCCTCAGTACGGTCACGCCTTCAGATCGTACGTGACCCACTCGGTCTTCCGCGCGACGCGGTCGTACAGGCGCCGCGCGGTCTCGTTGTCCTCGGCGGTGATCCAGCGCACGACGATAGCGTTGCGGCTGGCGCCGATCTCGCCCACGCGCTCGATCAGGGCCGACGCGATTCCCCGGCCCCGGGCATCCGGACGCACGTAGAGGTCGTCGAGATAGAGGCCCGTGCCGCCGGCGAGCGTGTCGACGAACTCGCGGAAGTGGGCGAGGCCCACGAATGCGCCGGTCTCGTCGTCGACGGCCACGATGGCCTCGGCCAGTCGGCGCTCCGAGGTGAACCACGACCAGGCGCGTACGGCCTTCTCGTCGTGGAGGGGAGTCTCGTAGAAGTCGCAGTACCCCTCGAACAACTCGTGCCAGGCGAAGAAGTCACGGTCGACGACTGGTCTGATGCTGAATGTCATAACTGCTCCTGAGGGTGTGCGACGACGCTGTCTCAGCCGAGACTATCGGGTGCGAAGACGATGTCTTCGACGGCGAGCTCGGAGCCCGCACGGAATGTGAGGTCGTCGATCTTGCCCACGGCCCCGAGGTCGTCTGCAGCGCCTTCGAGAATCTCGATGATGTCGGCCGGCGCCTCGATCACTGCGGATGCGACGGGGGTCTTCTGCGAGGCCTTCGCGTCGGTCTTCGCCCGGCGGATGCCGATGAGGGCCTGTCCGGCGAGGCGGAGGAGGGACTCGTTCGAGGGGATGCGGTCGGCCGGGACTCCCGCGGCGTCGCGCGTGCTCGTCGGCCAGGCGGCGAGGTGCACCGAGTCGTCGTGGGTCCACGACCACACCTCTTCTGTCGCGAACGGCAGGAAGGGCGCGAAGAGGCGGAGCATGACGTCGGTCGCGGCGCGCAGGGCGAGAACGGCCGAGGCGCGAGCAGCGGGCTCTGTAGCCGCGCTGTAGGCGCGCTCCTTGACGAGTTCGAGGTAGTCGTCGCAGAAGGTCCAGAAGAACGACTCGGTCGTCTCGAGCGCCCGTGCGTGGTCGTAGTTCGCGAACGCGTCGGTTGCGGTGGCGATCACGGCGTCGAGGGCGGTCAGCATCGACAGGTCGATGGGATGCGTGACCAGGTGTTCGCCCTCGGGCAGCTCGAATCCGTAGACGAACTTCGCCGCGTTCAGGATCTTGATCGCCAGGCGGCGGCCGATCTTGATCTGGGTGGGGTTCTGGGGATCGAATGCGGCGTCGGTTCCGAGGCGGCTCGATGCGGCCCAGTAGCGCACGGCATCCGATCCGTGCTGGGCGAGCACGTCGGCCGGCGTGACGACGTTGCCTTTCGACTTCGACATCTTCTTGCGGTCTGGGTCGACGATGAAGCCCGAGAGGGCGGCGTGCTGCCACGGCTTCTCGTCGTTCTCGAGAGTGGCGCGCAGCAGGGTCGAGAACAGCCAGGTGCGGATGATGTCTTGACCCTGCGGGCGCAGATCGAACGGGTAGACGCGTTCGTACAGCTCGGTGTCGCGCTTCCATCCGCCGGCGAGCTGCGGGGTCAGCGATGAGGTGGCCCATGTGTCCATCACGTCGACCTCGCCCTGGAAGCCGCCCGGAACGCCGCGTCGGCTCTCGTCGTAGCCGGGAGCCGGGTCGGAGGACGGATCGACGGGCAGGGAGTCGACGGCCGCCAGGATCGGCTCGTCGAAGACGGGGTTGCCGTCTGCATCGAGCGGGTACCAGACGGGCAGCGGCACTCCGCAGAAGCGCTGGCGCGAGACCAGCCAGTCGCCGGTGAGGCCGCCGACCCAGTTGTCGAAGCGCACCTTCATGAACTCCGGGTGCCACGAGATCTCGTTGCCCAGTTCGAGCAGGCGGGAACGCAGCGCCTCGTCGCGGGAGCCGTTGCGGATGTACCACTGGCGGGTCGACACGATCTCGAGCGGCTTGTCGCCCTTCTCGAAGAACTTGACGGGGTGCGTGATGGGCTTCGGGTCGCCGATCATCTCGCCCGTGGAGCGCAGCAGGTCGACGATCGTCTGCTTGGCCGAGAAGACCGTCTTGCCGGCCAGCTGGGAGTAGGCGTCCTTGCCATCCTCCGAAGTGATGGCGACCGGCGCCTCGGAGACGAGGCGTCCGTCGAAGCCGATGACCGCACGGATCGGCAGGTCGAGGTCGCGCCACCAGATCACGTCGGTCAGGTCGCCGAAGGTGCAGATCATGGCGATGCCCGACCCCTTGTCTTGCTGCGCGAGATGGTGGGCGACCACCGGGATCTCGACATCGAAGAGGGGCGAGCGCACCGTGGTTCCGACGAGGTCGACGTAACGCGGGTCGTCGGGATGCGCGACGAGCGCCACACAGGCGGGCAGCAGTTCGGGGCGGGTCGTCTCGATGAAGATATCGCCTGCGGGGCCGTGGAACGCGAGTCGGTGGTACGCGCCCGGCTGCTCCTTGTCTTCGAGCTCGGCCTGTGCCACCGCGGTTCGGAAGGTCACGTCCCACAACGTCGGGGCCATGGCCTGATAGGCCTCGCCGCGCTCGACGTTGCCGAGGAATGCGAGCTGGCTCGCGCGCAACGATTCGTCACCGATGGTGCGGTAGGTCTGGGTCCAGTCGACAGACAGGCCGAGTTCGCGCCAGAGTGCTTCGAACTGCTTCTCGTCTTCGACCGTCAGACGTTCGCACAGTTCGATGAAGTTTCGGCGCGAGACCGGCTTCTGATCGGCGGCCTTGGTGCTCTTGTTGTCTCCGCCCTCGAAGGGAGGCGTGAAGTTCGCCTCGTAGGGCAGCGACGGGTCGCAGCGAACGCCGTAGTAGTTCTGCACCCGGCGCTCGGTGGGCAGGCCGTTGTCGTCCCAGCCGATGGGGTAGAAGACGCTTTTGCCGCGCATGCGCTGAAAGCGCGCGATGACGTCGGTGTGCGTGTACGAGAAGACGTGTCCGATGTGCAACGAACCCGAGGCGGTCGGCGGGGGAGTGTCGATCGAGTACACGCCCTCGCGACCTGCCGCGTCGCGGTCGAACAGGTAGGTGCCCTGGGTCTCCCAGGCCTCTCCCCACTTGGTCTCGAGCCCTTCGAGCACGGGCTTCGCGGGAATGGTGGAGGGCACGGTGTCGGTCACGGCGGGAGTCCTTTGTGTATGGGCGGCACCGTGTCGATGGTGAGGTGCCTAAATGTCTTCCCACAGGATACCCGGGTGCTCCCGTCAGCCGCAGACGGAGGCGCCGCCGAGCTCCCGGGTGATACGGGCGAGTTCTCGCCGGAGCCCGGCAGGAAAGCGATTCTCATCGAACGTGTCGAAGTAGTCGGAGATCGTCGCGACTTCGTCTCGCCAGGCGCCTTTGTCGAGATCGAGGATGCCGCGAAGGGTATCGATATCGAGATCGAGGCCGTCGAGGTCGACCTCGTGCGCCAGCGGCAGCCCGCCGATGGGGGTCTGGCGCGCGGCCACGTCACCCTCCAGGCGTCTCACGATCCATTCGATGACCCGGGCGTTCTCAGAGAACCCCGGCCAGATGAAACGGCCCTCGTCATCTTTGCGAAACCAGTTCACCGAGAAGATCGGCGGCGCGTTCTCGCCGAGCTGCTCACCCATGGAGATCCAGTGCGCGAAGTAGTCGGCCATGTTGTAGCCGACGAACGGCAGCATGGCGAAGGGGTCGTGCCGCAGCACGCCGACCTCGCCTGTGGCCGCCGCCGTCGTCTCCGATGCCATGGTCGCTCCCATGAAGACGCCGTGCTGCCACGACGCCGCCTGCGAGACGAGGGGGACCGTGCTCGGTCGTCGACCTCCGAACAGGATGGCGTCGATCACGACACCCTCAGGCGAATCCCAGCCGTCGGCGATCGACGGACATTGCTCGGCCGCGACGGTGAAACGGCCGTTCGGATGCGCCGCGAGGTTACCGGATGCCGGGGTCCAGTCATTCCCTTCCCAGTCGGTCGCGTGCGCGGGCGGGGTGGCGGTCAGGCCCTCCCACCACACGTCTCCGTCGTCTCGGAGCGCGACGTTCGTGAAGATGGTGTTGCCCCAGATGGTCTCCGTGGCCGTGGGGTTGGTCGTCGGGCCCGTACCCGGCGCGACGCCGAAGAAGCCTCGCTCCGGATTGATGGCACGCAGTCGTCCGTCGGCGCCGGGCCGCATCCACGCGATGTCGTCGCCGACGGTCTCGATCTTCCAGCCCGGGATGGTGGGCGCCAGCATCGCCAGGTTGGTTTTGCCGCAGGCGGAGGGGAACGCGGCGGCGAGATGGAAGACCCTGTTCTCGGGCGAGGTGACCTTGACGATCAGCATGTGCTCGGCCATCCACCCCTCGTCGCGAGCCATCACGCTGGCGATGCGCAGCGCGAAGCATTTCTTGCCGAGCAGCGCGTTGCCGCCGTAGCCGGATCCGAACGACCAGATCTCCCGGCTCTCGGGAAAGTGGCAGATGTACTTGGTGTCGTTGTGCGGCCACGCCGAGTCGTCGTGGCGCACCCCGTCGTCGTCGACGAGGGGAACGCCGACGCTGTGCAGGGCCGGCACCCAGGGCGTGCCCGGCGTGATCCCGGCGAGCGCCGCGTCGCCCACGCGGGTCATCAGCGCCATGCTCGCGACCACGTAGGGCGAATCGGTGATCTGCACACCGTATTGCGAGAGCGCACCGCCGACGGGGCCCATCGAGAACGGGATCACGTACATGGTGCGTCCGCGCATACTGTGCGAGAAGAGCTCTGACAGTTCGAGACGCATGATCGAGGGGGCGCGCCAATTGTTCGTGGGCCCCGCGTCGTCGGGATCGTCCGAGCAGATGAAGGTGCGGTCCTCCACTCGCGCGACATCGGCGGGGTCGCTTCGCGCCAAAAAGCTGTTCGGCCGCCATTCCGGGTTCAGTCTGATCAGAGTGCCCTGCGCCACCATCGACTTCGTCAGCCTGTCCCACTCGGCGGTCGACCCGTCGACCCAGACGACCTCGTCGGGGGTGGTGAGACGCGAGACGTCGTCGACCCAAGCCGTGATCTCACCGTTGGGCAGTGCCGGAGCCGGCAGTGCCTGATCCGGCAGCGGCGTCGTCGATCCCGGCGTAGCGAGGGGTGCGAGCAGGGTCATGATTCTCCTTCGAGTTCGTGGGCCGTATTTGGTGCGAAAGATTGTTCCTGATCTCCACAATGCGGGCATTCGGGCGTAGATTCTTATGAATCAGTCAAAAAGAACCGCCGATCTTTACGAAAGGGCAATATGGCCGCCGAAACCGACCTGATCACGCTGGGTCGTCGCATCCGGCACCACCGCAAAAATGCCGAGCTCACTCTCGACCAGCTGGGCGCTCGCGTGGGCGTCGTCGGGAGCCAGCTCTCGCTCGTCGAGAACGGCAGGCGGGAGCCCCGGCTCGCTTTGCTGCAGGCGATCGCGGCCGAGCTCGGCGTTCCCCTCGCCGACCTCTTGTCAGGCGACGCCCCGGATGCCCGCACTGCGCTCGAGATCGAGCTCTCGCGGGCCCAGCTGGGACCCCTGTACTCATCGCTCGGCCTGCCTGTCGTGCCGGCATCGCGCAGCCTGCCCACGGAGACCCTGGAGGCGCTGGTCGGCCTGCATCGTGAACTCGTCCGCCGGGCCAATCGCGCGGTCGCCACCCCGGAGGAGGCGCGCAGGGCGAACACCGAACTGCGCATACGGATGCGCGAGCGCAACAACTACCTGCCCGAGATCGAAGACGTCGCCACGCGCGCGCTCGCGGAAGTCGGCCATGTCGGCGGCGCGCTCACCCACCGCAGCGTGACCCTGATGGCGGAGAGCCTCGGCTTCACGCTCCTCCATGTCGACGATCTGCCGCATTCCGCGCGATCGGTGATCGACCTCGAGAACGGTCGAATCTACCTGCCGCCCGCGTCGATTCCGGGCGGCCACGGTCTGCGCTCGATGGCATTGCAGGCCATGGCGCACAGGCTTCTCGGTCACGAGCCCCCCGAGAGCTACGCCGAGTTCTTGCAGCAGCGGCTCGAGATCAACTACTTCGCGGCGGCCTGCCTGATGCCGCATGACGCGTCGGTGCGGTTCTTGCGCGCGGCGAAGGAACGGCGCGACCTCTCGGTCGAGGATTTCCGCGATGCGTTCGGCGTGACGCACGAGGCGGCTGCGTTGCGAATGACCAACCTGAGCACCGAACAGCTGGGCCTGCCGATGCACTTTCTGCGCGTCGCAGACGACGGGGCGATTCAGAAGGCCTACGAGAATGACGGTCTCGTGCTGCCGATGGATGTGACGGGTGCGGTCGAGGGTCAGCTCGTGTGCCGCTTCTGGGCGGCCCGCGCGGCGCTTCATCGCACGAACCGTACGACGGAGTTCTACCAGTACACAGACACTCCGGGCGGAACCTTCTGGTGCGCGACGCAGAC
>NZ_CAXVWM010000076.1:0-29033 GCF_964263775.1 Agreia sp.
TGTCGAACATCGACGAGGCCGAGCAGCTCGTTCGAGACGGCGACGCCGACGCGGCGATCGTGCCCGCCGACGGGCCCACCGGCATCCAGATCGTGGCGCTCGAGGAGGCACCCGCCGCCCTTGTCGAGCTGCTGAGCGTGACGCCGGAGGTGACCCTGCTCGAGCCTTCAGACCAGAACGGCGCGCTCGCGTACCTCGTGGGGCTCGGCTTCGGAATCGTGTTCTTCATGGCGGCGACGCTCTTCGGCACGACGATCGCGCAGAGCGTGGTCGAGGAGAAGGCGACCCGGGTGGTCGAGATTCTGATGTCGGCGATCTCGGCGCGCGCCCTGCTGGCCGGAAAGGTGGTCGGCAACACCCTGCTCGCATTCGGCCAGATCGTGCTGATCGCCGTGGCCGCGATCGTCGGGCTGGTAGTGACCGGGCAGGATGCCCTGCTGAGTGACCTCGGCCCCTCGATCGTCTGGTTCGTGGTCTTCTTCGCTGTCGGTTTCGTGCTGCTGGCGGCGATGTTCGCCTCGGCTGCGGCGCTCGTGTCGCGCCAGGAGGACATCGGTTCGGTGACAACGCCGGTGATGATGCTCGTGATGATTCCGTACTTTCTCATCGTGTTCGCCTGGGACAACGACCTGATTCTGACGATCATGTCGTACGTGCCGTTCTCGGCACCGATCGGTATGCCCATGCGCATCTTCTTGGGAACCGCCGAGTGGTGGGAACCCCTGCTCTCGCTGGTGATCATCGTCGCGACGACCGTGGTGGTCGTGCTTCTCGGGTCGAAGATCTACTCCAATTCGCTGCTGCGCACCGGTGCTCGCGTGAAGCTGTTGGAGGCGCTGCGCGGCTGAAGTTAGGCAGCAACGACGCGGTGCTCGAGTTCGAGAAGAGTGGTTTTCGCCTCGAGGCCTCCGATGTAGCCGCCGAGCGATCCGTCGGTGCGCAGCACGCGGTGACACGGCACCACCACCGGCAACGGGTTGGTGGCGCAGGCCGTGCCGACCGCGCGCACCGCCTTGGGGTTGCCGACGAGCTCGGCCACCTGTTTGTAGCTCTCGGTCGTTCCGTAGGCAATCGCGGGAAGGTGCCCCTGCACCATTCGACGAAACCCGCCGGAGAGCGCGTGATCGAGCCGGAGGTCGAACGCGCGGCGCGACCCGGAGAAGTATTCGTCGAGTTCGAACGCCGCCGTGTCGAGACGCTTCGGCGCATGCAGGATGCGTGGACTGACCCGAGCCGACAGCGTCTCGAGCACGAGGTCGTGATCTTCGCGAGCGAAGGCCACCCGCAGCAACCCGGCCTCGGTCGCCGCGAGCAGCAGCGAACCCAGCGGTGAGTCGACGGTTGTATAGGCGATGTCGAGCAGCCCACCTGTGCCGGCGTTCTGTTCGAGTGTGCGATGCAGCAACTGGAGTTCGATGGCGCTCGGTCGCGTGGATTCTGCGCCGAACAGGGATTCTGAGTCGAACGGCGACTCTGAGTCGAACGGCGACTCTGCACCGAACAGAGACTCTGCACCGAACAGAGACTTTGAGTCATGCGGCGACTCAGCGCCGAGCGGATCGGTCATCGGGTGGCTCCTTCGAGAGGGATGGGTGCGTAGGTGGCACGAAGAGTGCGGATGCCGTCTGCCGCGGCTCGTCGAGCCGCTTCGGGCGTTCCGCCGAGCAACTCGGCGATGTCTGCATAGGGGAGCCCGCCGAGGTAGTGATAGGCCACGCACTGGCGCTGTCTCTCGGGAAGCCGACCCACGGCATCCATCAGGTCGTGATCGTGCGTGCCCGGCCCGCCGACGTTCGAGGCCTGCTCGGGCAATTCGTCGACGGTGATGGGCCTGCGTTGCCTGGCCCGTAGCAGGTCGAGTGAGCGGCGGTGCGCGATAGTGACGAGCCACGCCTGGGCGTTCGCGTCGGCGGGCAACTCGGCATAGGCGCGCAGTGCCGAGATGAAGGTCTCTGACCACGCGTCGTCGGCGTCGTGGATGCCCACAACCGCCCGACACACGCGGAGCACGGTCGCGCCGTGGTCGGCGACGACGCGTTCGAAGGGGGGTTTTATGGTCACACTCAAGTAGACGCCACGGCAGGGCCGAATGTGAGATGGTCGAAGAAAACTTTCTCGAGGAGGAGACGATGACCAGCTTCAACGCCCAGATCATCCAGGAATTCCGTGGCAACGGCGGCCACGTCGAGACCGCGGGTTTCGGCGACAAACTCGTTCTGCTGCGCACGATAGGAGCGCGCACCGGAGAGGAGCGCGTCACCCCGACGATGGCGCTGCGCGACGAGGACTCGTGGCTCGTGTACGCGTCGAAGGCAGGGGCACCCGATAATCCCGCCTGGTACTACAACCTGGTTGAGAACCCCGACATCACGATCGAGACGCCGCAGGGCGACGTCGAGGTGACGGCAAGCGAGCTGCATGGCGACGAGCGCGATGCTGCCTGGGATCAGGTCGTGGCGGTCGCCTCGGGCTTCGCCGACTATCAGGTGAAGGCGGGCGACCGGGTGATACCGGTGTTCAGGCTCACGCCGCGCTAGTGATTGATCTGCGGGCTAGAAGAGTTCTGGTTGGATAGATCCGACGGATGGCGTAATGACTTCGTCGCGGGTCAGCAGAGCCAAATATTTGGTGTTGATGAATAGTCGTTCTCGACCAACCTTGAGGTCCACGAGAACTCCGGCCCGGACGAGCGCGTTCAACCACGACGTAGCAGTAGGTCGTGACACATGGCACCGAGCTACGACGGTGGCGATTCGGCAGTAGGGCTGTTCGAAGAGCACCAGAAGTAGATCCGCGTTGATGCCGCCGGTCATGACATCGCGAATTCGGTCCATGGTTTCCTGCTGCAGCTCTCCGATTGCATCGATTTTCTTGATCGTGCTCAACGCGGTCTGGCGAAGGCCCTCGAGTATGTAAAGAATCCATTCTTCCCAGGCCGCGTGCGATGTCACTTTGAGGAGCAGCCTGTAGTAGTCGTTCTTGCTCTCGATGATGTATCTGGACAGGTAGAGAATGGGCGCTGCAAGAAGGCCCTTTTCGACCAGCATCAGAACGTTGAGTATTCGACCGGTACGACCGTTGCCGTCTTCGAACGGGTGTATCGCTTCGAACTGATAGTGGGCAATTGCCATCGCGACGAGGGGGTCCATGTCGTGGTCCGAATGGATGAATGTCTCCCAGTTGGATAACTTGTCGCGGATGATTCGTTCGCCTACGGGGGGCGTGTAAATGGCTGCTCCGTTGCTTGGATTCCCAATGTATGTGCCGGGTAGGCGTCTCACGTTCATGTCGCGACGCTTGATCGTAGAGCAGACAGCCACCGCCGTGTTGATTGTCAGTGGCCGAGCCAGCACTGCCTCATAGCCTTGGAACAACGCCGATCGGTATTGAAGGGTTTCTTTCGTCGCGGGGTCGTTTGCGGCTGACTCGTCGACGGCAAACCGAAACAGTTCGTCTGCGGTCGTGACAATGTTCTCGATCTCGGAGCTCGCCTGGGCCTCCAGGAGGGGAATGGTGTTTATGAGAACTGCAGGATTAGGTATTCGCCGGGCAGCCTGATCGAGTGCGGCAATGGCAGCACGCGCGGCCACGGTGGCCTTGAGTACGGTTCGAGTTTCGACCTCAAACCGCGGAGGAAGAGCAGGAAGCTCGTTGTAAGGCTCCGGGGCGGTCCACGTCATCTGTAAAGAATAGCGACACGTCTGTACAACATGTAAAAAATATGGTCTTTTTTTTACATGTCACAACCATCCGTCAAAACACTTCGCACATGTGCGTTCCACTTCTGGCCGGACTAGTTCGATTGCATCCAACAGGGCAACACGAGCGCATGTGACAGGCCTCGCCGCGGCTGACACACTCGAGGCATGAGAATGACCTCACTCCTTGCGCGGCGCATCCGAATGGGCGGTGCCGCGGTGGTGACGGGCGCGGCCGTTCTCGCGATGCTCGGCGGATGCGCGCCGACCGAGGCCGGGCCGAGGCCCGTGGCGGTGGCCGCAACCGCGACGACGGCTGCGCCGACCGCGCCGATCGATCCCGCACCCGCGTTCGCCCAGCTCGAGCAGGAGTTCGACGCCCGCCTCGGCATCTATGCGCTCGATCCGATCACCCGAGCCGAAGTGGCCTATCGCGCCGACGAGCGCTTCGCGTACGCGTCGACCTTCAAGGCGCTCGCGGCGGGCATCCTGCTGAAGACTGTGCCCGACGCAGAGCTCGACGAGGTCGTGTACTACGGCGTAGACGCGCTGCGTGCGAACTCGCCTATCACCGAGGCGAATATCGACGAGGGCATGACCCTGCGGGCCGTGGCCGAGGCGGCCGTGCGATTCAGCGACAACACCGCAGGCAACATCGTGCTCGAACGCCTCGGCGGTCCCGAGGGATTCACGCAGGCCCTGCGCGAACTCGGCGACACGACGAGCAGTTCTGATCGCCTGGAGACCGAGCTGAACAGTGCGATTCCGGGAGACACGCGCGACACGAGCACGCCACGCGCATTCGCCCTCGACCTCGCGACGCTGCTCACGACAGACGCACTCGGCGCCGCACAGCAGTCCCAGCTCATCGATTGGATGACCGGTAACGCCACCGGCGCCGAGCTGATCGACGCGGGTCTGGATGCCGGATGGGCGGTCGCCGACAAGTCGGGCGCCGGGGCATACGGCACACGGAACGACATCGCGCTCGTGTGGCCGCCGAGCGGTTCGCCGATCGTGCTCGTCGTGATGTCGACCCGCCCGACCGAAGACGATGAGTACGACAACGCACTCGTCGCGCGCGCGACGGAGGTTGCCCTCGACGGGATGGGCTACTGAGCACCCAGGGTGCCGCTGCCGTCGTGTCGGTGTCGAGGGCGAAGCACCAACTTTCCTGTCGACGCGCCGGATTCGAGCAGCCGATGGGCAGCGGCGGCGTCAGCGAGATCGAACTCCTGCACGGGCGGCACCGTGATCGATCCCGCACCCGCCCAGGAGACGAGATCCTGAAGCGCCTGGATCACCACCGGGTAGCGGTGAGCGAACCACTGCCCGAGGTTGAAACCGGCGATCATCTGTCCGGGGGCCGGGTCGTAGAGCAGCGGCTCCAGTGCTGCTCCGCTGACCTCTGAGCCGCGTCCCGCGACGGCACCATAGGTGATGAGCCTTCCGAAGGGTGCGAGTGCGCGGATGCTCTGGGTCAGGTGTGCCGGGCTGGTCATCTCCAAGACGACGTCGGCGCCCCGGCCGTCTGTCAGGCGACGGACCTCGTCGGCCCACCCGGTCGAGCGAGAGTCGATCACGAAATCGGCGCCGTTCTCCATTGCCGCCTGTCGTTTCTCCTGCGTACTCGCGGCACCGATGACGGTCGCGCCGAGGAGCTTGCCGAACTGCACGGCGTAGCTGCCGAATCCGCCACTCGCGGCGGGAACGAACAGCACGTCTCCCGCCTCGAGGCGGGCGGCCTCTCGGAGCAACACGAGGGCCGACAGGCCGGTGACGATCAGCGCAGCCGCTTCGTTCACCTGCACGGTCGGTGGAACGAGGATGGCACCCGCCGCCGACATGAGCGCGTACTCGGCATATCCGCCTTCGCCGCCGACGCCGGCGAGGCCGAACACGACGCTTCCCAAAGCCGGCTCATCGACGCCCTCGCCCCGGGCGGTGACGGTGCCTGCGACTTCGCCACCAAGCACGAAGGGCAGCGGTGTCGCGTCTGGATACGGGTCGTTTCGTCGGCGGGTGACGTCGGAGAAGTTGACTCCGGCAGCCTCCACCTTGACGAGGATCTGGCCAGGGCCAGGTGTGGGCACCGGAAGGTCCACCACCGTCAGAACCTCGGGGGAGCCGTATTCTGAGATCTGTACTGCTTTCATTGCGGGTCGCCTTTCACGACGCAGACCGTGCCTGCGTCAGCGTTATGTGTCTAGCCACACAAATGCATGGCTAGACACATAACTGAGCGACCTGTGCTCTTATTCCCGTTGTCGAGAGGTGTCGTGTGGCTGACGATCCAGAGCTCGCCGTGCGTCGACCGGAGGCGGTGGCTGCTGTGCCGTTGAGTTTCGGGTTGTTCGCCCTGTCTCGCGCCCTGCACACGTACGGAACGGCCCTGCTCGCAGACCTGGGGCTGCACCCGGGTCAGGAGCTGATCATCATGTATCTGTTCGATGCCGAAGAGGCGTCGGCATCCGAGATGATCGCCGAGCTCAGCCTCGATCACTCCACGGTGTCGCGGTCGCTCGTGCGCATGGAGAAAGCGGGCCTGATCACGCGGTCGCCTTCCATCACAGACCGCCGTAAGGTCCTCGCCAGATTGACGCCCCGGGGCCTGAGCCTGCGGAGGCCCCTTCAAGATCTCTGGTCTGCCGTCGAGGCGACCGTGACCGCGCCACTCGCCACCGGTGAGCAGGAGACGCTCCACGGGCTTGCCCTCCGCGTCGAGGATGCGCTGACCCGGGCGCGGCGAATCTCCGCTTCTGTGTAGCGCCGCACTCGCTGTCACCGGATGCGCCGCTGGCGCATCCGAGGGCCGGGAATAGTTTCTGGAGGCGACGCGTTCTTGATCACATATATGCAAACGCATAGAAAAGTTCGAGGAGTGGTTGACCATGCAGTTTGGAATTTTCATCGTCAGCGACGTGACGACCGACCCCACGACGGGCCTCACGCCGAACGACACCGAGCGCACCAAGGCGATTCTCACCATCGCCCAGCACGCCGACCAGGCGGGCCTCGACGTCTTCGCCACGGGTGAGCACCACAACCCGCCATTCGTCGCCTCGTCGCCCACGACCATGCTGGGCTACCTCGCCGGCGTCACCGAGAACATCGTGCTCAGCACATCGACCACGCTCATCACCACGAACGACCCGGTGAAGATCGCCGAGGACTACGCGATGCTGCAGGTCATCAGCAACGGTCGCATGGACCTCATGATGGGCCGCGGCAACACGGGGCCGGTCTACCCCTGGTTCGGCAAAGACATCCGCAAGGGCCTCGAGCTCGCCACCGAGAACTACGCCCTGCTGCGCCGCCTCTGGGAGGAGGAGGTCGTGGACTGGGCGGGAAACTTCCGCACCCCGCTGCAGGGATTCACCTCGACCCCGCGTCCACTCGACGGAGTTGCCCCGTTCGTCTGGCACGGATCGATCCGCAGCCCCCAGATCGCGGAACAGGCCGCCTACTACGGGGACGGCTTCTTTCACAACAACATCTTCTGGCCCATCCAGCACACCGAGCAGATGGTGAAGCTCTACCGCAGCCGCTACGAGAGCTACGGGCACGGCCGCGCCGACCAGGCCATCGTCGGACTCGGCGGGCAGTTCTTCGCACGCAAGAACTCGCAGGCCGCGAAGGATGAGTTCCGCCCCTACTTCGATAACGCGCCCGTCTACGGACACGGCCCGTCGATGGAGGACTTCACCGCGCAGACCCCGCTTACTGTGGGGTCTCCGCAGGAGGTCATCGACCGCTACGCCGCCATGCGCGATCACGTGGGCGACTACCAGCGCCAGCTGTTCCTCATCGACCACGCGGGCCTGCCGCTGAAGACCGTGCTCGAGCAGATCGACATCCTCGCCGAGGAGATCGTTCCCGCGCTTCGCAAGGAGAACGACTCCCAGCGCCCCGCCGGCGTTCCGAGCAACCCGCCCAGCCACGCCGAGCGCGTCGCCGCGGCCCGTGCGAAGGGTGCCGTCGCATCCACCCACGTCGAGGGCGAGGACGAGTGGACGGGCCTGACGGCCGAGGACGCAACCAAGCCCCTGGCCAAGGCGGGCGCGGCGTTCGGGCTGTAAGCCGTCAGGCCGTCGCCGAGTGAGCAAGAAGTGTCGCCTGCGTTCTACGCGAGCGACACTTTCTGCTCAATCGATGCGGTTGCCACCGCCGCCGCCGGCACCAGGCGCACCACGACCGACTTCGACACCGGGGTGTTGCTCTCATCGGTCACCGAGTCGAGCGGCACCAGCACGTTCGCCTCGGGGTAGTACGCCGCGGCGCACCCTCTGGCACTCGGATACGACACCACCCGGTACGAGCGCAGCACCCGCTCGATTCCGTCGTTCCACTCGCTGAACACGTCGACGCTCTGCCCGTCCTCCAACCCGAGCTCATCGAGGTCGAGCGGGTTCACGAACACCACGCTGCGCCCCTTCTTGATGCCGCGATAGCGATCGTTGAGGCTGTAGATCGTGGTGTTGTACTGGTCGTGGGCGCGCAGCGTCTGAAGCAGCAGCGTTCCCTCGGGGCGCACGACGGGCTCGAGGTGGTTGACCGTGATCATGGCCCGGCCCGTGAGCGTGTTGAACGTGCGGCTGTCGCGCGCACCGTTCGGCAGCACGAAACCGTCGATGTTGCGGATGCGTTCGTTGAAGTTCCCGAAACCGGGAACGACGTGGCTGATGTGCTCGCGGATCAGGTCGTAGTTCTGCTCGAAACCGGCCCAGTCGATGGGTCCGTCGTCTCCGAGCACGGCGCGGGCGAGCCGCGAGACGATGGCGATCTCCGACTGCACGTGGTTCGAGATCGGCTCGACCTTGCCGCTCGACGCGTGCACGGCGCACACGGTGTCTTCGACACTCACGAATTGCAGACCGGATGCCTGCCGGTCGAGTTCTGTGCGCCCCTTCGTGGGCAGGATCAGGGCTTCTTCGCCGATCACCGCGTGCGAGCGATTGAGCTTGGTCGACAACTGAACGGTGAGCCGCGTGCCGCGCATCGCTGCCTCGGCCACCTGGCTGTCGGAGATCGCGGCCACCAGGTTGCCGCCCATCGCGAACCACACCTTGATGTCGCCGCGGGCCATCGCCTTCATGGCGTTCACCGAGTCGAGCCCGTGCTTTCGCGGCGGCTCGAAGCCGAACTCGGCCTTCAGCGCATCCAGGAACGCATCCGGCATCTTCTCCCAGATGCCCATCGTGCGGTCACCCTGCACATTGCTGTGACCCCGGATGGGCGACGCCCCCGCACCCGGTTTGCCCATGTTGCCGCGAAGCAGCAGCAGGTTCACGATCTCCTTGATCGTGCCCACGGCCTTCTTCTGCTGCGTGATGCCCATGGCCCAGGTGATGATCACGCGGTCGGCCCTGATATAGCGGTCGGCCAGTTCGTCTATGTCGGATGCCGTGAGTCCCGTGGACTCGAGAACCTCGGCCTCGTCGAGGTCGTCTAGGTGCGCCATGAACTCCTCGAGCCCGGAGCAGTGCTCGGCGAGGAATTCGTGGTCGAGGACCGTTCCCGGGGACCGTTTCTCGGCATCCAGAACCCGCTTCGAGACGGCCTGCATCAGCGCCATGTCGCCGCCGAGCCGGATGTGCACGAACTGGTCGGCGATCTTCGTGCCGTGTCCTGCGATGCCGCGGGGGCGCTGCGGATTCTTATAGCGCAGCAGCCCGGCCTCCGGCAGCGGATTGATGGCCACGATCGTGGCGCCCGTGCGCTTGGCGTCTTCGAGCGCGGTGAGCATGCGCGGATGATTGGTGCCGGGATTCTGGCCCATCACGATGATGAGATCGGATGCCTCGAAGTCGTCGTAGGCGATGGTCGACTTGCCCACGCCAAGGGTTTCGCCCATGGCGGTTCCGGTGGATTCGTGGCACATGTTCGAGCAGTCGGGCAGGTTGTTCGTGCCGAACGCGCGCACGAAGAGCTGGTAGGCGAAGGCGGTCTCGTTGGCGGTGCGGCCGCTCGTGTAGAAGGCGGCCTCGTCGGGGGAGTCGAGCTCATTCAGCCGCGAAGCGATGATCTCGAACGCCCTGTCCCAGCTCACCGGCTCGTAGTGGTTCTTGCCGGCGGGCTTGTAGACGGGCTCGACGAGGCGGCCCTGCATGCCGAGCCAGTGCTCGGAGCGGGTGAGCAGGTCGTCGATCGAGTGCTGGCCCCAGAAGCTGCGGGGCACCGCGATGGGCGTGGCCTCCCAGGTGACGGCCTTCGCGCCGTTCTCGCAGAACTCGGCGGCCTTGCGCCGGTCGGGGTCGGGCCATGCGCAGCTCGGGCAGTCGTAGCCATCTTTCTGGTTGAGGCTCAGCATGAGCTTCGCAGTGCGGGCGACGCCCATGCCCTCGACCGCCGGAACCATCGAGTGCACGATTCCCGGAACGCCGGCGGCCGACGTCTCGGGGTGGCCGACCTCGAGCTGGGAGTCGTCCTCACGGGGCGGGATCATGGTCATGCGGCACCGATGCTTTCACTGGAGATGGCTTCGGGAATGTCGTCGAACTCCGACTCGAGAACGCGCTCGGCCCCTGAGTAGATGACCATGGAGTCGCCGCGCAGAAAGCCGACGAGGGTGATGCCCAATTCGCTCGCGAGTTCGGCGGCCAGTGACGACGGCGCCGACACCGCGGCGAGCAGGGGGATGCCCGCCATCGACGCCTTCTGCATCAGCTCGAAGCTCGCCCGTCCCGACACCATCAGCACGGTTCCGACGAGCGGAAGCAGGTTCTCGCGCGTCGCCCAGCCGATCACCTTGTCGACCGCATTGTGCCGCCCCACGTCTTCGCGCAGCACGAGCAGTTCGCCGGTGACGCCGTCGAAGAGGGCGGCGGCGTGCAGGCCGCCCGTCTTCTCGAACACGGCCTGCTGTTCGCGAAGCCGATCCGGAAACGTCGTGAGCAGCGCGGCTTCGATGCGGAGGGCATCCGACCGGGCCGTATAGGCCGACTTCGTGCGAACAGCGTCGATCGACGCCTTGCCGCACAGCCCGCACGAACTCGTCGTGAAGAAGGCCCGCGCAAGGCTGGGATCGGGCGGTGCGACGCCCGGGGCGAGCGTCACGTCGAGCACGTTGTAGGTGTTGAGGCCCTCGTCGCTGGCGCCGGCGCAGTAGCGGGCCGCGGCGAACTGCTCGCCGTTCGAGATCACTCCTTCTGACACCAGAAAGCCCGCGGCGAGGTCGATGTCGTTTCCCGGGGTGCGCATCGTGATCGCGAGCGACAGGCCGCCCACCCTGATCTCGAGCGGCTCCTCGGCGGCGAGCACGTCTTCACGCGCACTCTTCATGCCTCCAACCGTGAGACGGGTGACGCGACGACGCACTGTGATTCTGCCCATAGAGCAGGCTTATCACCGATGCCGCGCAGCCGACAGGGCTGGCCGTCGGATCAGTGCGGATCACTGCGGATGGCCGGTGTCGGTGCTCGGCCGTAGGCTGGTCGGATGCTGCTCGACGCGATCGTGCTGGCGGGCGGAAGGTCGTCCCGTCTCTCTGGCGTGCCCAAGTCGCGGCTGCTCTGGCGCGGCTCGACGTTGCTGCAGAATACGGTCGACGCCGTTCTGGATACCGGGGCCCGGCGCGTGGTCGTCGTCGGCCCGGGCGACGGCCCGGCCGGCGGCCCGAGCGGGGCTGCGAGCACGGCGCCGGATGCGCAGGCCTCAACTGCTCGCGTGCTGTTCGCCCGCGAAGATCCGCCGTTCGGTGGGCCGGCGGCAGCCGTCGCGGCAGGCATGCGGGCGCTCTCAGAACACGAGGCATCCGGGGTCGAAGCCGTGATCGTGCTCGCGTGCGATATGCCGGGGATCGCCGGCGCCGTGGCTGCGCTCGTCGACGTGGTGCCGATGCTCGGCGTGGTGCATATAAGTGATGACGCCTCCGTGTCTTCGAAACAGGGCGCGATCATGTCGGACTCCGCGGGTATGCGCCAGCCGCTCGCCGCGGTCTACCGTCGCCAGGCCCTGGCCGATGCGGTCGCGGGCCTTCGCGCATCCGGCACCCTCGACGGCGCCTCGATGCGCTCGCTCATCTCGTCGCTCGACCTGATCGAGCTGGTTGACTCCACGGGGTCGACACGCGACGTCGATACGTGGAACGACGCGGCCTTCTTCGGCATCGAGCAACCGCAGCACCCGCAATTGCATGACGAGCAGAGGAGTCGAGCGTGAGCGACGACGGAGTGCACCAGCCCAAACCCGAGCCCGGCAAGCCCGAGAAGCGGGCGAGGTCGGAGGAGGAGAAGGCAGACATGATGGAGGCGCTCGAGCGCTGGAGCGACTCTCTGGCGGTCGAGCTCGGCATTGCGGATGTCGACCTCGACATCGACGCACTGCTCGCGCTCGCGGGGGTGGCGGCGCATGCGGTGCTGAGGCCGGCGGCTCCGCTGACCACCTATCTCGTGGGCTACGCGGCCGGTCGTGCATCGGCGCTCGACGGGTTGAGCGCCGAGCAGGCCACGGCCCGGGCATCCGACATCGCCTCGAAGCTCGCCCGCCGCCGCGACACATGAGCGCCGAAGCGGGCGGGCATCGCGTCTCGTGGACCCAGGCCCGCCAGCTCGCGTTCGCCGCCACGCGCGCGCTGCCTCCGACGACCGTTTCCCTGTCGGCGGCGGTCGCACGCACGCTCGCCGAGCCCGTGATCGCCCTCTGCGACGTTCCGCACTACGCGTCGTCGGCGATGGATGGCTGGGCCGTTCGCGGTTCCGGTCCCTGGGTGCTGGCCGGCGGTAGTTCTGCCAGCGCCGGCGCCGCCGATAGCGTCGCTGCTGCTGCTGCTGCTGCCGGTGCCAACGCCGACACCGAGTCCGACGCGGACGCCACTGCCGACGCCGATTCCGACGCGGCGCCGACGTCGAGCGAGGCGCGCGCGATTGTGACCGGGGGGCTCATTCCCGAGGGGTTCGACGCGGTGTTGCGCAGCGAGGCCGGCGACGTCGACTCCGATGCGAGGGCAGGCGGCGACCAGATCCTGCGTTCGACGGTCACGCCCTGGCCCGGCCAGCACATCCGGCCGCAGGGCGAGGAGTTTCGTCGGGGCGATGTGGCGATCGAGGCGGGCGTGCGGCTGAACCCCGCGCACATCGCGGTCGCCGCCGCGTGTGGAGTCGACGCGCTCGTCGTGCGTGCGCGCGGCCGGGTGTCTCTGGTGCTCACGGGCGACGAGGTCGTGACCCACGGCATCCCGGCCCCCGGCACGGTGCGCGACAGTTTCGGCCCCCAGCTGCCGGCGTTCGTCGGGATGCTGGGCGCAGAGGTCGTTCGCCAGGAGCGGGTGGGCGACGACCATGACGCGCTCGTGCGCGCTCTCTCAGCCGATGCCTCGGCACACGACGTGATCATCACGACCGGGGGAACGGGCTCGTCATCTGCCGATCACCTGCGCCGCGCCCTGGCCGAGCTCGGGGCGCGCATTCTGGTCGACGGGGTCGCGATGAGGCCGGGCGGGCCCAGCCTGCTGGCTCGATTCGCAGACGGTCGGCTGCTGATCGGGCTCCCAGGAAACCCCCTTGCGGCGATAATGGGGCTGCTCACCCTGGCCGCTCCGCTGCTGGGAGCGCTCGCGGGCGCCGGCCCACCCGAGCCGTCCCGCATCCGGCTCGCGCAGGCGGTTCCTGCGGGGCGCGGCGAGACGCGGCTCATCCCGTTTCGGCTCGTCGACGGGCTGGCTCGGCCGAGTGCGTTCACGGGGTCGGCGATGCTGCGCGGCCTGGCCGACGCATCCGGTGTTCTGATCTGCGCGAACAGCGACGCCGACGCCGGCGACGAACTGCAGTTCCTCACACTTCCGTGGGCGTGAGCGGTGGGCGGCCGTAGACGTTACGAGGTCGGGGTCGAGAAGAGGTTGACGAGGTTTTTATCGGGATCGCGAAAGAGGGTGGACCTGTTGCCCCACGGCATGGTCGTCGGCTGAAGTACGACGTCGTCGAGCATCTCGTGGAGGCGCGCGAATTCGGCGTCGACGTCTGTGACCTGAAATTCGATGATGATCGAGTCGTTGCTGGCCGGCTTCGGGGCGTTATCGCCCAGCATGGCGACCGTCTCGGCGCTCGCTATCGCGACCGTGCCCGAGGTCGTTCGCAATTCGGCGAATACCGGAGCCGGCCACGTCGCCGCGATTCCCGTCACCGCTTCGTAGAAGCGGGCGAGCCGGTCGACGTCGTGCGTGATGATGCGGATTGATGCGAGGTCCATGGTTTCCTTTCAGCCGGGCCATCCGACCCGACATAGTCATCTTCGGATACTCGCGCGACAACATCATGTCGGTGTTTAGAGCGGATCCTGCTCCAGTCCGACCGTCCGCAGTTCCCCCTCGACGATGCCGAGGTCGTCTGCTTTGAGCATGCGGCGGGGCGCCCGTTCGATCATGAGCTCGGTGCGGGTTATGCGGTCGCTCCGGAAGGCTCGGAGCTCATCGCGAAGCCGGCACCAGGCAATCAGGTACCAGTTGTCACCCTTGCCGACAAACCCCATCGGTTCGACGTCGCGTTCGGTCGCAACGCCGTCGCGGTCGGTGTAGCAGATGCCGAGAACCTGGCCGGTCCGCAAGGCGACGGCCAAATCGTCGGGCGCTGCGCTGGCGTTCTCGTCTCCGAGCAGATGGATGCGGGTGGCCAGGTCGGCCGTCTGTCTCAGGCTCCGATTCTCTGTGACGGCGACGACCTTGCGCAGAGCCGACGTCGCAGAAGCGCGGAACGGACTCGTGGCCAATGCGCCCAGGGCGACCATCACGGCGAGGACTTCGTCGACCGTGAACCCGAGGGGCGCGAGGGTGTGGGCCGTATCCAGGCAATAACCGCCGCTGCGGCCGGATTCCGCCCAGATGGGCACTCCACTCTGCTGCAGTGCCGACAAGTCTCGCTCGATGGTTCGCGTGCTGACGCCGAACCGGTCGGAGAGCCACCGAGCGCTTCGGGGTCGCGGCGACACTGCACGCAACTCCTCCACGAGGGCGTAGAGCCTGTCGGTGCGAGTCACATCTCGACTTTAGCTCTGCGGAGTTGATCGATGCGTGGCGGCGTTCTGTGATCGCTCGGTGGCGCGGTGGACGTCGGAACTGTCTTGGAACACGTCGGAGGCGGATACGGGACACTGTAGTTGTGATGACGGTGACTTCAATGCCGCCGATCACCTCAGGCTAGGGGTGTCCGCCGACAATGGACACCCCTAGACCTGCCGTCCGAGTGGTCAATGCAGTGCGCAACCGGACGAGGAGCGTGCGGCACCACTCGCCTCGTCGGCTGATGTCCGCGTAGTTGAACGGCCAGCTCACACCCGTATTCTCTATGCTCGGCTTCTCTGATCCATTGGCTTGTCGCGGTAGTCGCGCCATGCGGCCAATAGTTCTTCGCGGTCACTCTCTGGATGGGCCGAGCGCCAGGCTCGCGTAAATCGGTTGTATTCGAATTGCTCTGATATGGGCCGGGGTGCGTCTGTTCTGGTTGCCCGCCAATGCTCGAGAGCATCGCCGAGCGTGCTGTCACCCGTGTTCGCAGCGAAGAAGTCACGCATTGCGCTGTCAAAACGAAACGAAGGTCCGACCTGATCCGTAAACCATGCCCGCAGGTGTTGAGTGCAACGATGCCCGGCCGGAATCAGAGTGTCGCCCTCGAGGTCGCCGGTCAATTGCTTTACGGGCAGTTTCCGCACGGTTGGTTCGCTGAAGAGTTCCCCAGCGAGGTGAGCCCGTACGCGGGCGGTAAGTACCGACTTGACTCCGTTGGCCGAGATGCCCGCTCTACGCGAGAACTGCTGGAGTTCTTCCGAGAGCCAATACCAACTGGAGAACTCTTCTGCGGTAAGAGCGGAGGAGAGTTTGGGCCTGTTCGTCGTCTTTACCATCACATCGCGAGAGTAGACCGAACCGCCGACATCGTGCTTGGAGGATGCGTCCGCTCTCCGCATTTGCATCACTGCGAAAACTGTTTGAGCCTACCTACACGCCACGCCCAGCGCTGAAACAAAACCGAGCTCCTACCTTGCTCCAGAGGAATACATGGCCAGCCCAGCTCAGCCACGGCCATCTCCTCTCGGATCAGGCCGGACCCTCACACACCGTTATTCAGACAGTCCCGCGGGTCGTGACCGGCCGTCTCGATCGTCACGCGGCTCGGCGACCGCCATCCGTGCCTCGCAGCCGAGCCACCGCAGACATTGCGTGGTAGATCACGATGGCGGCGACCGTGCCGAGGGCGATGCCGTTGAAGGTGACCGAACCGGCGTTCAGGGTGAAGTCGGCGATGCCGATGATCAGCGCGGTCGCGGCGGTGAACTGGTTGACGGGCTTCGAGAAGTCGACCCTGTTGTCGAGCCAGATCTTCACGCCGATGATTCCGATCAGGCCGTAGAGAGCCGTGGTCACGCCGCCGAGAACGCCAGCGGGGATCGTGTTGATGACGGCGCCGACCTTGGGCGAGAGGCCGAGCAGAATGGCGACGGCGCCGGCGATCCAGTAGGCGGCGGTGGAGTAGATGCGCGTCGCAGCCATCACGCCGATATTCTCGCCGTAGGTCGTGGTTCCCGATCCGCCGCCGAAGCCGGCGAGGACGGTTGCGAGGCCGTCGGCCAGCAGAGCGCGACCGGTGAGCGCGTTCACCTCGGGCGACTCGGTCATCTGGGCCACGCCTCGAATGTGACCCACGTTCTCGGCGACGAGCACGAGCACCACGGGCAGAAAAGCGGGAAGCACGCCCCAGACGGCTGAATCCGCGAAGGGGTTGGCAGGAAGGGCGAACTGCGGAAGGCCGATCCAGGCGGCATCGCCGACGGCCGAGAAGTCGACCTCGCCCGCGATGACGGCGGCGACATAGCCGACGACGACGCCCATGAAGATCGACAGCCGAGCCAGCATGCCCCTGAACAGCACGGTCGAGAAGATGACGGCTGCCAGGGTGATGAGGGCCGTGAGCGGCGCGAGTTGAAAGTTGTTCTTCGCGGCGGGTGCCAGGTTGAAGCCGATGAGAGCCACGATCGCGCCCGAGACGACGGGAGGCATCAGGGCGTTGATCCAGCCGATGCCGGTGACGAGCACCACGACGCCGACCAGCGCGAGGAGTGCACCCACGGCGAGGATGCCGAAGAGGGCATCGCCCATGCCCGTGCTGGCGACAGCCGCGGTGATCGGGGCGATGAACGCGAAGGAGGATCCGAGATAGCTCGGCAGTCGGTTCTTCGTGATCAGCAGAAACAGGAGGGTGCCGATGCCGCTGAAGAGCAGCGTCGTGGCGGGTGGGAAGCCCGTGAGCACAGGAACGAGGAAGGTCGCACCGAACATCGCGACCACGTGCTGGCCGCCGAGGCCGATCATGCGAGGCCAGGTGAGTCGCTCACCCGGCCTCACCACGGCATCCGCTTCGACGTTCTTGCCGTCGCCGTGAAGTGTCCAGAGCTGTGTCATCTGCGTTCGTTCCCCTTGCCTGGCTGCGTGCCGGTCGTTGTGCGCTCCTGGCGGGAGCTCTCTCGAGAGTAGTGCGCGCGACTTTTGCAGGAGGAGCGCGTGGCCCCGTGGATAGTGGCGTCGGCCGCGCTCTCCTCCTGAATCAGTGACAGCGCATCCTTGTCCACAGTGTGGAGGAGAGGCGAGTCCGGCGCCCGCATCGTGGCCCACTCTGTGTGCATGCAGAACTACCCCGTCGCCCACAGAAGCCACCTGATAGCCCGGGGCCTGTCGATTCGCCACATTTCAGCCGCGGTCGAGGATGGGCGCATGATCCGTGTTCGTCAGGGGTGGTACGCGGCATCGGATGCGACGCCCGCCGTGGTGCAGGCGGTTCGAGTCGGGGGTTCGTTGACGTCGCTGTCGGCCACGAGCCTGACCTCGATCTGGACCCCGCCCGATGAACAGCTCCACGTCGCGGTCGCTCGAAACGCCTCGCGACTGCGCTCACCCCACAGCAGCACGCGCCCTCTGGCCCGACAGCGCGACAGGGTGTGCATTCATCCTCTCGAACAGGCCGGGGTGATCTATGAACCGGTGCAGTCGACCGCGCGTGCCTTGGCGCACGCGGCGCAATGCCAGACAGAGGAGATGGCCCTGACGGTGATCGACTCCGCGCTCAATCTCGGTCTCGTGACCGAGCCCGAGCTTCGGGCTCAGTTCGAGGGCCTTCCTCGTCGGTGCCGTCGCCTGCTCGAGAAGGTCGAGCGACGGAGCCGACAGCCACAGCTGGCACTGGTTGGAGGACCAGTACCGCGAGGACCACCGCCGTGATGCCGTGCTGGTGAGCATGGACTACGTCGTGTTCAGGGCAACGTACGAGATGGTGATGTTCGACTGGGCCTTTGTCGAGTCGATCGTGAGGCATGTGGTGGCAACTCGAAAGCACACATGGCCACGTCGTCGCCGTGACGCCGTCGGTGAGCTTCTCGGGTGAGGTGACTCATGCAGGAGGAGCGCGTGGCCTCGTGGATAGTGGCGTCGGCCGCGCTCTCCTCCTGAATTAGTCGCAGAGCCCGTGACAAAATGGGCGCATGACCGAGGCTGAGGCGAAACCACGTGGCTAATCCGATCGCCGAAGCCGTCGGAACACGGCTCGAGCGCTACCGCGAGATCGCCAGCGTGCTGAGCCGCCACGGACTCAGCTTCATCATCCGAGCGACCGGGCTCGATCGCTTCGAGCCGGCGACGCAGGAGCAGTCGCGCGCCACCAACCCCGAAAACCTCCGGCGCGCGCTCGAAGAGCTCGGCCCCACGTTCGTGAAGCTCGGCCAGCTGCTGTCGACGCGCTCCGACATCCTTCCTCCCGACTACCTCACCGAGCTGGCCAAGCTGCAGGATCGTGCTTTGCCAGTGAAGGGCGCCGTGATCAAGCGCCTCATCGCCGAAGAGCTCGGCGACTCACCCGACCGGGTCTTCGCGAGCTTCCAGGTCAAGCCGCTCGCCAGCGCCTCGATCGGCCAGGCTCACCTGGCCACGCTGCACGATGGCACCGAGGTGGTCGTCAAGGTGCAGCGCCCAGACATCGCCACGAACATCGCCATCGACCTCGAGATTCTGCACGCGCTCGCCGTGCGGGCCTCACGGCAGTGGAAGCTCGCGGCCGACTACAACATCACCGGCATCACCGACGAGTTCGCCCGAACGCTGCGCGAAGAACTCGACTACACGCACGAGGGTCGCAACGCCGAGACCTTCGCAGCCAACTTCGCGGGCGACGACACGATCCATATTCCCCGCGTCTTCTGGGACACGAGCACGACGCGGGTGCTGACACTCGAGCGCATCACCGGCCTCAAGATCGACGACCTCGCCGGTCTCGACGCCGCCGGCATCGACCGTCCCGGCATCATGACGCACGCGGTCGACGCGGTGGCGCAGATGGTGTTCGTCGACGGTGTCTTTCACGCCGACCCGCACCCCGGCAACCTCTTCGTCGAGCCGACCGGGCGCATCGGGCTGATCGACTTCGGCATGGTGGGCCAGATCGACGATGTCCTGCGCGGTCAGCTCGCCGACCTGTTCATGGCGCTGAGCCGGCACGATGCCGACCGCATGGCCTCGGCGCTCACGGCGTTATCGAGCTCGAAAAAGTCGATCGATACCGAGTCGCTGCGCGCCGACCTCGTGGGATTCATCGACATCTACCGGGGCAAGGGGCTCGGCGAGGTCGACATGGCCGCCCTCATCAACAGGCTGCTCGCCGTTCTGCGGCACAATCGCGTGCAGCTGCAGCCCTCGATCGTGATGCTGCTGCGCATGCTGCTGATGGTCGAGGGCATGGGGGTGCTGCTCGATCCGACCTTCAGCCTGGGGGATGCGCTCAAGCCGTATGCGACGAAACTCGCGCTGTCGAAGTTCTCGCCGGCCGCGATCGCAAAGAGGCTGGCCGCCGCGGGACTCGAGGCCGCGGAGCTCGGAATCGAGCTGCCCGACAAGATCCGCAGGGTCTTCGACGTGATCGACCGAAACGGCATCGAGGTGCACCTGAGCTCCTCCGAGCTCGATCCGCTGGTGGCGCGCATCGAGAAGATCGGCAACCGTGTCGTGGCCGGGGTGATCGCGGCCGCGTTCATCCGGGGCATCGGTGAGCTCGCCGTCGGTGACAGCAAGCGCTTCGGCAGGTGGAACGGCCCGCTGATGGGCATCGGGCTGGGCGCGAGCGGCGCGCTCAGCGCCTACATCGCGCTGACGTCGCTGCGCAAGCGTCGCCGGGACTGACGCCGGGGCCAGACTCCGTTCAGACGCCGGAGCGCTCCGCAACGCCCCGCACGAACGACGCCTGGCCCGCGTGCTGCAGATCGTCGGAGATCACACTGACGAGCCGCGCTGCGAGGGTGACGGGCGGATCCCACGAGGTGTCGACGACGCGCGCGAAGTCGTCGTCGTCCAGGGTCGCCACGAAGTCGAGCGTTCGGGCGCAGACGGCATCGTGGTAGCCGATCAAGTCGTCGCGCGAGACGCCCCTCACCGCCGCGACCTCGGTGGCGGACTGCCCGTAGCCGGTGGCGTCGACGTCGAACGGAAGCCCGAAACGGTCGTGCCAGCCACCCTCGGTCCACAGCTGGTCGGCCCCCACGAGGTCGGAGACGTGGCCGTCTTGCACGCGCGTGAGGTGCCAGACCAGCCACGCCACGGTATTCGCCTCGCCGTCGGCCCGGAACGTGAGCACCTTTTCGGGGGCGCCGTCTACGGCTCGGTGCACGGTCTGCTGAATTCTCTTGAAGGCATCGGTGAGGGTGTCGGTCATTGCGCTCATCACCTCAGTCTTCTCCGTGACACGGTTGTGCGCCACCCGTCGTGCCTGATCGACCCGTGGACTCACCGAGCCGAGCTCTCCGCAACGGACACCGCTCCTGCCGGGTAGAAGCGCACCCCGTTGCTCAGCATGAAGACGAGCACGAGGCCAGCGGCGATCAGGCAGAGCAGCGCAGCGGTCGGTCGCCGAAAGCGCAGAAACTCGTGAACGATGCGCACCCTGCCCGCGAACGGTAAGAAGAGCGGGGCGAAGATTCCGGTTGCCGCGACAGCGATGAGCGTGTCGCTCACCATGTCGATGGGGTGGCTTCGCATGGTGAAGGCAAAGGTGAGCGCGTAGACGAACACCAGCACGGCGGTTCCGGCGGCCCACGATCCGATGCCGAGGGAGCGCATCGATCTGACCGAGCCATCGGCGTAGGCGGTGACTCTCGTGGCGAAGAGGCGGGCGAGCAGCACCGTTCCTCCGACACCGACCGCGAACCCGATCCAATAGAGCGGGGGCGGCGCCGCGAACCAGAACAGCAGGGTCGCCACGTCTCCGGCGCCGGTGAGCGGGGCGAGAATCAGCGAGCTGAAGACGAGCTGCACGCTGATGAACCCCAGCCAGGTCACGAAGAGTCGGGTGATTCCGGCTCCCCAGATGCGCGCCGCGAAGATGAGGGCGAGGCCCGTCACCAGGCTCGTGATCGTGGCCACGGTCGAGGTGAGGATGAGCGTCTGGGTCTGCGTGATGTCGAACTCGACGTAGCTCGGATAGAAAGTCGCGCGGGACTGCAGGCCGATCGCGGTCGTGAACCGCGCCAGCTCGTGCAGGGTGATGGCCACGATTCCGGCGAGAACGAAGGCGACCGCGCCATTGAACCAGAGAGTCGTCGACGGTGCCGGCGCGTCGTCGCCGAACGATCTCGGCGAACTCACGGGCCCTCCTCGACGTCGTCGCCCGGAAACTCGTCGGCGCTGTCTGCACCGGGGCCGGCCGACCAGGCCGAGGCGAACGACTCCGCCGCATCCGTCGCCCGTTCGCGAACGCCGGCCAGCAGTTCGTGCATCGAGATCGCGCCGAGAAACGAGAGCTGGTCGAGCTCGCCGACCGGGGCGATGCCGGCGAGTTGCCAACAGGCCTCGAGGGGGTCGTTCGACAGCTCGACGACGGATGCCCAGCGCTGCTCGGTGAATTCGCTCGCCACGGCGAGGGCCCGGCGCACGGCCTGTTCGGCCTCGTTTCGCAGCGGGCGCAACGACTCATCCCACTCGAGCGGCTCGAGAAAGCGGATCTCGGCACGCGGATACGGATCGTCGTCGAGCCAGCCGGTCACCTCGAAGCGCGATCCTCCCTCGGCGTTGACCGCCACGAACCCTTCGCCTCCGGCCAGCTCGCTGATGAGCGCCAGGGTTCCGAGCTGAAAGCGGTGCTCGCCGCCGCCCACCTCTTGACCACGCTCGATCAGAACGACGCCGAACTGCGGCTGCTCGGTCTCGAGCATCGTCGCGAGCATCACGAGGTAGCGCTGCTCGAAGAGTCGCAGCGACGTCGGCATATAGGGAAAGAGCACCGTGCCGAGGGGGAGCATCGGGATCTCGGGCATGGGTCAAGACAAGCACGGTGAACCGGTGTTGCCAATGGGGGGATCGTGGGCGCCATACGCACGGATCGTGCGCCGGGTGCGCACATCGTGCGTCGTACGCACGGATCACGCGCCGAGGAGGCGGTCGTCACGCCCGAACAGTGCGCGCGCGGCTACAGATGCGCGTCGCACCGCCGCACCGCGAGTACTGCGAGCGCGCGAGCCGTCTCGAGCAGTTCGGAGATGAGCACCTGTTCGCGCGGCGCGTGCGCGAACCGCACATCGCCCGGTCCGTAGTGCAGTGTCGGAATCAGGCCGAGTTGTGAATACAACCGCAGGTCGCTTCCATACGGCGCTCCGGCGCGCGCAGGCCCGTGGCCCGTGGTGTCCGACACTGCCGCGAACACCTCGTCGATGAGGTCGTGCTCGTCGTGGATTCGGCCGCTCGCGAACTGACCACCGGGCCAGGTGACCTCGGCCGGGTGATCGCGCAGCCATGCATCCCGGCTGCACGCCCGGGCGACGGCCGCCTCGAATTGCCAGCGTGCGGCATCCGGTGACTCGTCGAGCTGCACGCCCAACCGACCTTGGGCGACGAGCAGGTCGGGCACGCTGCTCGCCCAGTCGCCCGTCGTCACTCGGCCGATCGACAGGGGATACGGCAGGGGGCTGCCCGCGAAAAGCACGTGGGGATCGCGGTTCCGCTCTCGCTCCAACTCGCCGAGGGCCGAGTAGATCGGCAGAAAGGCGTCGAGGGCGCTGACTCCCTCGAGCCGGGTGCTGCCGTGTGCGGCTCGTCCGGCGACGCGGAGCTCGAACGTCAGGGCTCCGGCGTTCGCCGTGATGATGCGCCCGCTCGTGGGCTCGGTGATGACGGCCGCCTCGCCGCGGTGGCCGCGCATCATCGTGCCGAAGGCGCCCAGGCCGCCGTCTTCTTCGCTGACGACGGCGTGCACGGCGAACGGTTTCTCGAGCACGACACCGGATGCGCGGAGCGCCCGCGCGACCGCCATGTTCACGGCGACGCCCGCTTTCATGTCGCACGCGCCGCGGCCGTGCACAGCGCCGTCGTAGATGTCTGCGCTGAAGGGGTCGTTGTCCTTCCACTTCGACAGGTCGCCTGTCGGGACCACATCGATGTGGCCCTGCAGAACGAGAGTGGGAAGCTCGCCGCAGTGGCCGCCGATCGTTCCGACGACGCCGTAGGCCTCGGAGCGAGGTGCCTCCGACCCGGGAAAGTCGGCGTGCGAGCGAAGGTCGTCGAGGTCGAACTTCCAGTGGTCGACGTCGAAGTCGAGCATCGAGAGCTGTGTCGCCTGCTGCGCGTGCAGTTCGGTCTCGGCGTCGGCGCCCGTGATGCTCGGCACGCGAATGAGTTCTCGAAGGCTGTCGACGAGGGCGGTCTCGTCGATTGCGGATAGTACGGCGGATTCCGCGTCGGTGGGCTGCATACCCTGACCGTAGCGACTTCGACACGCACGAGTGTGCACTCCGACGCGCTGTGATCGCGCACGGAATCGGCGTGCGCGCATCCGATCGACGCGGGCCACTCGGTCGCTCGGTACTCAATGCAGGAGGAGCGCGTGGCCGGCGCCACTATCCACGCGGCAACGCTCTCCTCCTGAATTAGTTGCGCCGTTCTCGCGTCAGTGCCCCGGGCGCAAGTCGATGCGGCGCAGCAACTGCGCATTGAGTGCGACCACGATCGTCGACAGCGACATCAGCAGGGCGCCCACCTCCATGGGCAGAACGAAGCCGATGGGCGCGAGCACCCCGGCCGCGAGCGGCACCGACAGTAGGTTGTAGCCGGCCGCCCACCACAGGTTCTGCGTCATCTTGCGGTAGCCGGCCTTCGACAGGTCGATCACCGACACCACCGATCGGGGGTCGTCGCCGGCCAGAATGACGCCGGCCGCCGCGATGGCCACGTCGGTTCCGGCGCCGATCGCGATGCCGACGTCGGCCTGGGCGAGGGCGGGAGCGTCGTTCACGCCGTCGCCGACCATGGCCACCCTCCGTCCCTCCTGCTGCAGCTCGCGCACGGCTGATGACTTGTCTTCGGGGCGTACGCCCGCGTAGACGCGGTCGATGCCGACCTGCGCGGCCACCGAATGCGCCACGGCCTCGGCGTCGCCCGTGATCATCACGACCTGCACACCGCGGGCGGCGAGCGCCTCGACGGCCTCTTTCGATTCGGGGCGCGCGGCGTCGGCGAGGCCGATCGCTCCGATCACGGCGCCATCCAGAAGCACGTGCAGCACGATCGCGCCGTCTGTCGACCAGCCGCGCGTCGCATCCAGGGCCATGGCTCCCGACTGCTCGAGCAGCCGCGGCCCGCCCACGCTGACTGAGCGCCCGTCGACCGTGGCCTCGACGCCGACCGCGGTCGACGCGCGAAAGTGCGTGGCACGGCGAACGGCGACGCCGCGCCGGGTGGCCGCGGCCACGATCGCGCGGGCGACCGGATGCTCGGAGTCGGCCTCGGCGGATGCGGCCAGCGCCAGCAGGGCGTCGTCATCGAGCGCGCCGTCGGCTGAGAGCACGTGGGTGACCACGGGCGTGCCGGTCGTGAGGGTTCCGGTCTTGTCGAAGAGCACGGTGTCGACGGTGCGCATGCTCTCGAGCGCCAGGCGATCTGTGACGAGCACGCCGGCCCTCGCCGCGCGTTCGGTGGCGATCGAGACGACGAGGGGGATGGCCAGCCCGAGCGCGTGCGGGCAGGCGATCACGAGCACGGTGATGGTGCGCACGATGGCGTCGTCGGGGCTGCCCATCAGCGACCAGACCACGGCGGTGATCGCGGCCGAGCCGAGGGCGAACCAGAAGAGCCAGGCTGCGGCGCGGTCGGCGATGCGCTGTGCGCGGCTCGACGAGTTCTGCGCGTCGGTCACCAGCTTCTGAATGCCGGCCAGCGCGGTGTCGTCGCCGGTCGCGGTGACCCGGATGCGCAGGGCCGAGTCGGTCGCGACCGTTCCGGCGACCACGGCCTCGTCGACGCCGCGCGACACCGGCACTGATTCTCCCGTGATCATCGATTCGTCGATGTCGGCTGTGCCGTCGACGACCACGCCGTCGGCCGGCAGGCGAGCACCGGGTCGCACGATCACGATGTCGCCGCGCCGCAGCTCGGCCGGCCTGACGGAGACGATCGAGCCGTCGGCATCCACCCGCTCGGCCTCGTCGGGAAGCAGCGCGGCGAGGCTGTCGAGGGCGCTCGAGGCCTGGGCGAGCGAGCGCATCTCGATCCAGTGGCCGAGGAGCATGATGACGATCAGCAGGGCGAGTTCCCACCAGAAGTCGAGCTGGTCATCGAGCAGGCCGAGGGTTGCGCCCCAACTCGAGACGAAGGCCACGCTGATCGCGAGCGCGATGAGCAGCATCATGCCCGGCTGGCGAGCTCTGATCTCGCTCAGTCCGCCGGTGAGGAAGGGCGCGCCGCCCCAGACGAACATCACTGTGCCGAGCACGGGGGAGATGGCCGATACGGCGGCGTTGTCGGGCAGGTCGAAGCCGAGAATCCGGGCGAACATCGGCGAGAACGCGACGACGGGCAGGGCGAGAACGAGCATGATCCAGAACAGGCGGCGGAAGTGCGCCGCGTGACCGCCGTGGCCCCCGTGCGCCGAGTGATCGTGGCCGGAGTGGTCGCCGTGATCGTCGTGATCGTGGCCCGCATGACCGCCGTGATGGTGCTCGTCGTGCTCGGAATGGATGTGTTCGAGATGGTTGTGCGTGCTGCTCATGCCTCGAATGTATACCCCTAGGGGGTATCAAGCAAGCTGCGGGGCGACGGCGAGCGAACGAATGCTCACACAAACGAGTGCATTATTCAGTCCCCCCAGGTCAGCGGGCCCCGGGGGCGGATACTGAAGGCATGAGCGACAAAGACGACGACACAGATGACGACAATGCCGACGTCTGGACGGACTTCACCCACTCGGTGAACCTCACCCCCAAGGCGCTCGAGAAGTGGCTCTCGACAGACGAGTCGCGCAGCGTGGGGCAGAGCGTGGGAGGCGAGGCGATCGGCCATCGAAGCGGCCGGCACATCCTCTCGATCCTCGAGAAGAAGAAGTCCGACCTGACCAAGGCCGACTACGAACACATGCGCAAGGTGCTGGGCTACATCAAACGGCACTCGGCACAGCGCCCGAGTGGCGACGTGACTGACACGCCCTGGCGCTATTCACTGATGAACTGGGGCCACGACCCCCTCAAGAAGTAGGAGACGACACGATGACTTTTTCCACAGGCGACAAGGTGCGCTGGAACACCTCGCAGGGAGAGACCCACGGCACGATCGTCGAGAAGAAGACGAAGGATTTTCAGTTCGACGGCCAGAAGTTCACGGCCTCGAGCGACGATCCCGCGTATCTGGTCGAGAGCGAGAAATCGGGAAAGAAAGCCGCGCACATGGAGTCGGCGCTCAAGAAGGCCTGAGCGTCATCGGGCCGAGAGTACGCAGAACTCGTTGCCCTCGGGGTCGGCCAGCACGACCCAGCTCTGTTCTCCTTGGCCGACGTCCGACCGGGTGGCTCCCATCGCGAGCAGGCGTTCCACCTCGGCATGCTGGTCATCGGGCACAAAGTCGAGGTGCAGCCGGTTCTTCACGGTCTTGCCCTCGGGAACGTTCAGGAACAACAACGTCGGGGAGGAGCCATCGGGGTTCTTCAGTTCGATGCCCTCGTCGTCTTCATCGACGATCGGCCAGCCGAGGGCATCCGCCCACCAGTGGCCCTGCGCCACGAAGTCTTCGCAGTCGACGACGAGTTCTTCCCACATGAGTGTCATGCTCGAAACGCTACGCCGGGGCGATGGGCAATCGAAAGCCCCCGTCAACCGGCTGCGGCAATTCATCGGGCGCCGATACTCTCGCGTCATCATGCAGACGTTTCTTCCCTATGCCTCGTTCCGCGAGAGCGCCGCGGTTCTCGACCGGGCGCGGCTCGGCAAGCAACGCGTGGAGGCGCTGCAGGTTCTGCGGGCGGTGACAGTTCCCGGCTACGGCTGGCGCAATCATCCGGCCGCGAAGATGTGGCGCGGCTATGTGCCGGCCCTGGCCAAGTACGCGCTGGTCATGACGGATGCCTGGCTCGCGCGGGGTTTCGCAGACACAGTTCGGCCCCAGGTGCTCGAGTTCGCCCCCGAGGTCGACTCGCTGCCGCTGCACACCCTCGAGCTGCCGCCGTGGCTCGGAGACGAAGCGCTGCACCTCAGCCACCAATCGAACCTGGTGCGAAAAGACCGCGTCTTCTACGAGCCGCTCTTTCCCGGAGTGCCCGACGACCTGCCCTACGTCTGGCCTGCCGAGAGCCGTCCGACGCTCTGAGTATGCTTCGTCGTATGACTGAGTTCGCGACATCGGCAGACGGCACCCGCATCGCATACGATCGGCTCGGCAGCGGGGCAATCGCCATCATTCTGGTGGGCAGCGCCATGAACTACCGGGCCTTCGACCCCACGACGGCGCACATCGCAACACTGCTGGCCGACCAGGGGTTCTCTGTCATCAACTACGACCGGCGCGGGCGCGATGAGAGCGGCGACGCGGCCGAGTACGCGGTCGAGCGCGAGGTCGACGACATCGCCGCGTTGCTCGATGTGCTGGGCGGGCCCGCGGCGCTCTACGGCAACTCGTCGGGAGGAGCGCTCGCGCTGTGGGCCGCGGCGGCACCGGGCGTCGGCGAGCGCATCACCCGGCTCGCCCTCTTCGAGGTTCCGCTGACGCTCGAGGGCGAGGGCGACGACGGTGTCGAGCTGCGAACCATCACCGAGCTCGTGGCGGCAGGCGATCGCGAGGCCGTCGTCGGCTACTTCATGCGCCACATGCCGCCGCAGTGGCTCGAGGCAGCCAAGTCGTCGTCGGCGTGGCCCGACATGCTCGCGATCGCACACACCCTCGCCTACGACGTGGCCGTTCTCGACAAAGCCGACCACGCCCCGTGGGCCGAGCAGTGGGCATCCATCACCCAGCCCGTGATCGCCCTGGTGGGAGCCGAGACCCAGCCGATCTTTCCTCCCGTCGCCGCGGCCCTGGCCGAGGCGCTGCCCCACGCGCGCAGCGTCGAGATCGACGCGGCGAATCACAGCGTGCGCCCCGAGGTGATGGCCGCGATCCTCGGCGGCTTTCTCACCGGGCACGAAGAGCTCGCCGCGTTTGCCGAGTACCCCGACGAGCCACGTCAGCAGGTGTAGCGCGCCCGATCTGCGTCAATCCGCGGTAGGGTCGGCCGGGCCAGCGGCATCCTGTTTCTTCTGCCACGGCCAACGCCCCGAGATCTCGAGCTCAAGCGAGAAGCTGAGGAACGTGCGGATGAGCACGATTCCCGCGAGCACGGCCACGCTGTCGAGCGTCGGGGTGATCGCGACCGTGCGGATGATGTCTGCCGCGACGAGCAGCTCGAGCCCGAGCAGGATGCTGCGCCCCAGCGCCCGACGGTAGGGCACGTAGACGGCACCCTGCTTGCGAAGAAGACGGGAAAGAGCGATGACCGAGGCGAAGACCGCCCCGATGACGATGGCTCCGACCCCCGCCGCGTCGATGACCTTGCCTACGATCTCGATGATGTCGGTGAACTCCATGCTGTGAACTATGCCGCATGATCTCGACGACGGCGCGTCAATGGCGCGGCCGCGCCGCAAGCCCTTGCGCGCTCTCGTGACGGCGCCGATACTCGTCGAAACGCACGTCGTCGTACGAAAGGACATCTCATGGATCTCGGACCACTCGGCAGCTATCGCCTGCCCGCATCGATCAGCAGTGCATACGGAGTGACCACCGCCCAGGCGCTGGCCGACCAGCTCGGAGTCACGAAGCGCCCCACGGCCGACCTCGGCCACGAGGCCGACTCCGCGTACCAGAGCCTGAAGCGCGGCGACAGCAGCGCTGCCCGCACGCTGCTCGTAGACAAGTTGGGAGTCAGCGAAGCCAACGCCGACGCTGCGCTGGCGAAACTTCCCCAGCTCTGAGCGACCGGATGCCCGCCGTCGCCGCGCACGCGGCATCCCCCGATGAGTTCGCCCGTCGCCGCTCCGAACTGGAGCGGCACGCGGCGATCCTCTTCGTGGGGGCCGCCCTCACCA
>NZ_CAXVWM010000077.1:0-7447 GCF_964263775.1 Agreia sp.
CTGCGATGTTCGATCCGCTGCCGTAGTCGGGGTTCATCGAGTCGATCAGCGTGGTCACGAAGATCACCGCGAGGATGATGCCGCCGAGAAGCGGCGCGAGGAACTTGAGGAGGAACGACCGGGCGCTGGAGAAGGCCTCCCGCCGGAAGTACCAGACGCAGGCGAGAGCCGTGACGCCGTAGTAGAAGCAGATCATCATGCCGAGGGTCAGGATGGTGTCGGTGAGCACGTCGGTCGACACCACTCGCATCACGGCATAGAAGCCCCACGCCACGACGCCCGCGATGACCGTGGCGAAGCCCGGCGACTTGAAGCGCGGGCTGATCGACGCGAAGCGCTTCGGGAATGCCTCATAGTGACCCATCGCCAGCATCGTGCGGGCCGGGCCGACGAACGTCGACTGCAGCGACGCCGCCGAGCTCGACAACACGGCCAGCGACAACAGGATGGCGAAGGGCCCCATGATCGGTCCGGCCAGCGCCGCGAACACGTTGCCCGAGATGTCTTCGTTGCCGAGGCCGAGCTCGCCCGTTCCGATGCCCGAGAACATGAGCGAGGCGACCGCGACGAGGATGTAGAGCACGAAGATGATCGCCACGGTCAGCGTCGCGGCCCGGCCGGGTGTGGTCTTCGGGTTCTTGGTCTCCTCGTTCATGGTGAGGGTCACATCCCAGCCCCAGAAGATGAAGATCGAGAGTGAGACGCCGGCGGCGAACGCGGAGAAGGTGGGAACCGCGAACGGGTTGAACCAGTCGATACTGAATTCGGTGGCCTCGAAGGCCGAGCCGTCTGCGAAGTGAACGATGGCCGCGATGGCGAACCACACGAGCACGACGAGCTGGAAGCCCACGAGCCAGTACTGCAGCGACTTCGTCGTCTCCATGCCGCGGTACGACACATAGACGGCTCCCACCATGAAGACCAGACAGGTGAGGATGTTGATGGGGATGTTACCGGCGAGGTCGGCGATATCGGGATTGTTGGTGATCTGCGCGATCGCGAGGTAGAGGAAGTCGACCGCGACCCCCGCGAGGTTCGAGAGCACCACCACCGTGGCGACGATCAGGCCCCAGCCTCCGAGCCAGCCGAGCCACGGGCCGAAGGCCCGCGTCGCCCAGGTGAACGAGGTGCCGCTGTCGGGCATCGCGTTGTTCAATTCGCGGTAGCCGAGCGCCACGAGCAGCATGGGCAGGAAGCCCACGAGGAAGATACCGGGCATCTGCGTTCCGACCGCGGCGGCCGTGGGCCCGAGCGACGCAGTCAGCGTGTACGCCGGCGCGATGCACGAGATTCCGATGACGGTGGCGCCCAGCAGGCCGATCGATCCGGCCGACAGGCCCTTCGACGAGAGTCCCGTCTTCGCATCTGCCGCGTCGATGAAGTCGACGCCCGCGTCGCCTGCGTTCCCCGGGCTGGTCGACGAGGCTGCGTTCTTTCGTGCCATGGTTTCGATCCTTCTGCTGAGGTGGCGGGCTAGGCGGCGTCGTTGGGAACGACGATGAGGGGAACAGGCAAAGAGTGCAGCATGCGATTCGCGGTGGTGCCGAGGAAGATGCGGCTGGGTGAGGCGAGCCGGCTCGACCCGACCAGGGCGATCTCATCGTGCCGCCATCCGAGGGCCTCGACGGCGGCCTCGACGCTCGGGCCCTCCGCGACCTCGGTCGAGAGGGTGCCCTCGGTCTTCTCGCGCGCAGAGAAGTAGTCGAGCACGGTCAGCAGGTGCTCGTCACTGGTGACGGGGCGCGATTCGCCCGCTCCCACCTCGACCAGGGTCACGAAGCGCAGTTCGACGTCGAGGCCCTCCGAGATCGAGACCATGGAGTCGAGCAGGGCTTGCCAGCCCGGTCGGGTTCCGATGGCGCACGTGATGCGGCTGATGCGCTGCGGCGCCCGGTAGCCGCGCGGCGCGAGTGCTACCGGCACGGGCGAGGCGTGCAGCAGGGCGTTCGCGACGCTGCCGATCGTGAAGCGTTGCAGGATTCCGTTGCGGGCCGCTCCCACGACGATGCGGTCGGATTCGAAGGCCTGCGCCGCCTCGATCAGCCCCTCCGACGTCGACTCGGCCCACAGCACGTGGCCAGTGGCCGTCACGTCGGCGGGCACGTTCTGGATGGCCTCATCCAGCCACAGCTGCGCCCGCTGGGCGATGATGCCCTCGAAGTCGGCCGCGGATGCCGGCACCTTCGCGGGCACCGCGGTGCTCTGCGGAAGCACGATGCAGATGCGCAACTCGGCATCGGTCAGCCGCGCGAGCGCGATTCCGAGCTCGACCGACTCCCGTCCGCGCTCGGTGGCCTCGTAGGCCACGACGTAGTTCGCTGTGCGAGTCACTCTGGTGCTCCTTCGATCAGTGGTCGTGGGTCATACCATCGGCGTGGTCGTGCGTCGCGTGGTCGTGGCCGGGCGCGCAGTGCGCGCCGGGGCTCGGCTCCACGTCGAGCGACGGGTTGCGATCGAAGAACGAGACCGGCTTCATCCAGAACGACACGGTGTCGCTCGGCATGATCGGCCAGTCCTCTTGGCGGGTGATGTGGTGGATGCCGAACACGTACCAGAGCACGAGGTCGGTATTGCGCACGGGCCGCTCCGCCTCGATCCACTCCGGCAGGCCGTGGTCGACCGAGCTCTGGTTCACGAACTCGCCCGCGGGCCAGCGTTCGTTCTCGTCGTTCGGCGTCACCCAGACCGTGTGGCCGATCACCTGGGCGCGTTCGAGCACGGCCGAGCCGGGCGCGAAGAACGACGGGATGGCGCCTCCCGGAACGAGCTTGTACGCCACCTGGTTGCCGATGGTGTTGCGCTTGTTCTCGTTCACGACCTTCCACGCCCGCTGCGTGTTCCAGTCGTAGTCGTCGTGGCCCTCGACCTCGATCGGGGTGTTGGCCTGAACCAGTGCGAGCCCGTGCGGGTTCTCGTCGGAGATCGGAACGATCTGCGTCTCGGAGCGGAACACCGTGTTCTCGGTGCCGTCGATGTCGAGATCCATGCGGGCCACGATGAAGTGCTGGTGAAAGGGCGCGTACGTGCGGTTGTCGACCAGCGTGCCATTGGGGTGCGCCTGGCCCTCGTCGATGTGGGTGACCACCATGATGCCGGTGGCGCGCACCTCGCACTCGATGTTGCCGTCTTGGTAGAAGCGCCAGTAGACGAGGTACTCGTAGTTCGCCACGGTGACGTGGAACGACACGACGAGCCGGCGCATCCGCCTCACCTCGGCGCCCGCGTCGTGGTCGACATGCTTCCAGAGCACGGCGTTGTCTTCTTCGTGGATGCAGAACGCGTTCGGGATCTCGTAGGGCTCGCCGTGCGAGTCGTGCATCACGGCGTCGATATAGCGGATCTCACCCAGGCAGTCGCATCCGAGTTCGAGCGATGTGGTCATGAAGCCGAGGCCCCACTCGCCGATGTCGAACGCGGTGCGGCGAAAGTGGTCGACGCTCGGGTCGCGGTAGGGAACCACCATCTCGGAGAACGACAGGCGGTTCGCGATGGAGCGCACCTCGCCGCCGTCGTTGTACGTGATCGAGTGCAGGGTCATGCCCTCGCGGTAGTTGAAGCCCACTCGCAGCGACCAGTTCTGCCACTCGATGAGGTTGCCGTCGACCTCGAAGCTGGGCCCCTCGGGCTGCACGATGTCGAGCGGCTTCAACGGGGGGCGCACGGAGCGCTCCCGGACGCGCTCCGGGATCAGGTGGGGCACGTACTCGCCCATGATCTCGGGCGTCTCCACGGTGAAGCTGTCCTCGATCTCGAGCAACTCCATGGTGTTCACGTCGATCACGCAGTGGAAGCCGTTGACCGGCCCCGCGTACGGATTGGCCCCGGGCTGCGACTTCACCCAGGTGTCGCTCCAGCCGAGCCGGCGCCCTGCGTACTTCTCGGGAATGACCGCCGCGCCGTACGTCCAGGTGTCCATGAACACGAGTTCGAGGTCGGTGATGCCGCGGTTGGCGAGAGCGGCGATCACCTCGGGGTTGGCGCGCAGCGCGGCGTCGGCCTCCTCCCACTCGTCGACGGTGAAGTTCGCCTGCACGTCGGGCACGTGGGTGAACTCGATGAGGGCATCGGATGCGAGCGACACGATCGCGATGTACGTCGCGTTCTCGGCGCGGTTCAGCACCACGAGACGCGCGCGGCGCTCGGGAACCGTGCCGTCGGCCTCGAACTGCCTCACGGCGGCCTTCGGCGGTTCGATCAACTCGATCGAGGCGAATCGCCAGCCAGAGCCGACACCCTTCTCGCGCTTCAGAATCGCGGATGCCGCGCGGAACTCGTCGGCGTTCAGCGGGTCGAGGGGGTGGAACGTCATGGGTTGGTTCCTTTCAGGTGAAGGGAGGAGCGGACGGCGTCTTCGAGCACGCCGATTCCTTCGAGAAGAAGCGCGTCGTCGATGACGAGCGACGGGAGCAGCCGGATGACGTTGCCGTAGGTGCCGCAGGTCAAGATGATGACGCCCGCCTCGAGGGCCGCAGCGGCGACGCGCTTGGTGATATCGGCATCCGGCTCTGTGCTGCCCGGCCGCACGAATTCGATGGCGAGCATCGCGCCCCGGCCCCGAACGTCGCCGATAACCCCGGTCTCGTCGGCCAGGGCCCGCAGTCGGGGCGTCACGATCTCGTCGATGTGGCGCGCACGCGCGGCCAGGTCGTGCTCGCGCATCTGCGCGATGGATGCGACTGCCGCGGCACACGCGATCGGGTTGCCCCCGTAGGTGCCTCCGAGGCCGCCGGGATGCACGGCATCCATCAGCTCGGCGCGACCGACGACGGCCGCCAGCGGAAGCCCGCCGGCGATGCCCTTGGCCAGGGTCAGGATGTCGGGGACGATGCCCTCGTGGTCGCTGGCGAACCACGACCCGGTGCGCGCGAAGCCGGTCTGCACCTCGTCGGCGATGAACACGACGCCGTTGGCCGTGGCCCACGCGCTGAGGGTGGGCAGAAAGCCCGGGGCGGGCACGATGAAGCCGCCCTCGCCCTGGATGGGCTCGATGATCAAGGCCGCGACCTGGTCGCCGCCGAGCTGCTTCTCGATCGCCAGGATGGCGCGGTTCGCGGCGTCTTCTCCGCTGAGGCCCGGCTCGTCGCGGAACGGGTACGACATGGGCATGCGGTAGATCTCGGGCGCGAACGGACCGAAGTTCGTCTTGTAGGGCATGGCCTTGGCTGTGAGCGCCATCGTGAGGTTCGTGCGCCCGTGGTAGGCGTGGTCGAAGGCGACGACCGCGTCGCGACCCGTGGCGAGGCGGGCGACCTTGATGGCGTTCTCGACCGCTTCGGCGCCGGAGTTGAACAGCGCCGACCGCTTCTCGTGCTCGCCCGGGGTCAGTTCGGCCAGCAGTTCGGCGACCTCGACGTAGCCCTCGTAGGGGGTGATCGTGAAGCAGGTGTGTGCGAAGTGCGTGGACTGTTCGGCGACGGCGGCGGCCACCGCCGGATTGGATGCTCCGACGCTGGTGACCGCGATGCCGGCGCCCAGGTCGATGAAGGAGTTGCCGTCGACGTCGACGACGACCCCGCCATCGGCATCCGCGGCATAGACCGGAACGAGCGACGAGACGCCCGCCGACACGGCCTTGCGGCGGCGCTCGGTGAGGGCGGCCGATTTCGGCCCGGGAAACGTGCCGGTGATGCGCCGCTCCTGCGGCAGGCGATGCGTGATGGTCACAGCTACTCCTATTCGAGCGACGACATCACGTGCTTGATGCGCGTGTAGTCTTCGACGCCGTACATCGACAGGTCTTTGCCGTAGCCCAAGTACTTGAACCCGCCGTGCGGCATCTCGGCCGTGAGCAAGATGTGGGTGTTGATCCAGACGGCGCCGAAGTCGAGGTCGCGGGAGACGCGCATGGCCGTGGCGTGGTCTGTCGTCCAGACGCTCGAGGCCAGCGCGTAGCGCACGTCGTTCGCCAGCTCGACGGCCTCGTCTTCTGTCGAGAACTTCTGCACGGTGATGACTGGCCCGAATGTCTCCTCCTGCACGATGTCGTCGCTCTGCAGCACGTTCGTGACGACGGTCGGCTCGAAGAAGAATCCTGTGGTGCCGACCTGGTGGCCGCCCGTCGCGATGACCGCGTGGTCGGGAAGCGACTCGACCTTCGTCTTCACATCGCGGAAGTGGTTGACGTTGTTGAGCGGGCCGAAGTAGTTGTCGCCGTCGTCGGCGCTGCCCGTCGTGCGCTCGGCCGCCTCGCTCGCAAACGCCGTGACGAACTCGTCGTGGATGGATTGCTGCACCAGCACCCGCGTGATCGCGGTGCAGTCCTGGCCGGCGTTGTAGAACGAGAAGTCGGCGATCGCCGCGGCCGTCTTGGCCACGTCGACGCCGTCGAATACGATCGCCGGCGCCTTGCCGCCGAGCTCGAGGTGGGCGCGCTTCAGGGTCTTCGCGGCCCCGGATGCGACGGCCATTCCCGCGCGCACCGATCCCGTGATCGAGACCAGGCCGGGCGTGGGATGCTCGACGATCGCGGCGCCCGTGGCCCCGTTGCCGAGAACGATGTTGAGCACGCCGTCGGGGAGTATGCCCTGGCTGATGCGCGCGAGTTCGAGGGTCGACTCGGGCGTCGTGTCGCTGGGCTTCAGCACGATGGTGTTGCCTGTGGCGAGGGCGGGGCCGATCTTCCAGATCGCCATGAGAAACGGAAAGTTCCACGGCGTGACCTGGCCGACAACGCCGATGGGCTCGCGGCGCACGTACGAGGTCGTGCCCTCGATGTATTCGCCGGCGCTCTTGCCCTCGAGCAGTCGGGCCGCACCCGCGAAGAAGCGGATCTGGTCCGCTCCTGCCTCGACCTCGTCGGTGCGGATCGTGTTGCGCGGCTGGCCGGTGTTGCGGTGCTGGGCCTCGACGAGCGCATCGGCGTTCGCCTCGATCGCATCGGCCAGTTTGAGAAGTGCGAGCTGGCGGGCGCTGGGCGTGAGTCGTGCCCAAGGCTTGAATGCGGCCTTGGCCGCCTTCATCGCGGTGTCGACGTCGTCTGCCGTGGAGATGGGAGCCCGGGCCACGATCTCGCCCGTGGCAGGATTCACGATGTCGAGCAGTTCGGTGCCCTGCGGCGGAACGAATTGGCCGTTGACGAAGTTCTGAAGCGTGGGAGTGGACACGGATCTCATCCTCTGCGTCGAGTGGTGGAACAACCTGATCGGCTGGGGCAAGTCTGGCATTCCCCGCGCCGTTGCGGTGATCGAATCCATAAAGATTCGATTCCAAATGTTATCACTCGGAGGACGTCAGCCGTTAGGCCACAACTGAGCGCGCGTTCAGCGGGCAGACGCGCGCTCGTCGGCGGTGTGAAGTCACCGGAGCGCCCGCCCGCCGACGGCGCGCTTGACTCGAAAAACGGTCAGCGCCGAAACGACCCGCTACAGGCGGTAGTAGACCGGGCTGCCCCAGAGATTGTGTGCGTGCTCGACGAAGCGGCCGAAGTCGGGGGAGTGGATCACGCCGC
>NZ_CAXVWM010000078.1:0-7267 GCF_964263775.1 Agreia sp.
CTCGCGCCCGCAGCTGCAGGAACGCCTCGGAGACGAGATCGCCGGGGCGATCGAGAGGGGTGTCGACGCGCGCGGAGTGCTGGTCGTTCTCGATGCCCGGCACGACTGTGTTCGAACTCGGGGCCCCCGCCAGACGCGCAGTTCGACCGTCACCGTAGCGAGTCGCGGTACGCTGTCGCAGCCCGCGGAGCGCGCGGAGCTGATGAGTCTGATCGGAGCCACGACGTGAAGAGACGCGACGTGAGCAGACGCGACGTGAGCAGAAGCGCCGTGCACAGACGTGACGTGACACCCGGCGAACCGGGCGTGCAGGGCGGCGCGCAGCCGGCATCCGTTCGTCGTCGCATCCGTTCGTCGAATTCGGCGCCCCGCGTCAGGCTCACGGGCGAGCGCACGCTGATCATGGGAATCCTCAACGTCACCCCCGATTCGTTCAGCGATGGCGGACGCTGGAGCACGCTCGACGCGGCCCTCGAACACGCCGCCGAGCTCACGGCCCAGGGCGCCGACCTCATCGACGTCGGAGGCGAGTCCACCCGCCCGGGCGCAGACCGCGTTGCGGTGGCCGAGGAGCAGCGCCGCGTGCTGCCGCTGGTGCGTGAACTCGCGCGCGGCGGCATCGCGGTGAGCGTCGATACGATGAACGCATCCACGGCGCTTGCGGCCGCCCACGCGGGTGCGGCGGTCATCAACGATGTCTCCGGGGGTCTCGCGGACCCGGATATGACCCGCGTCGCCATCGAGACCGGGCTGCCCTTCGTGGTCATGCACTGGCGCGGGCACAGCGCCGAGATGGCGGCCAAGGCACGCTACTCCGACGTGGTGGCCGATGTGCGGCGCGAGCTCGAGTACCGGGTCGCCGAACTGATCGTGCACGGCGTCGATCCGGCCAAGATCATCGTCGATCCCGGCATCGGGTTCTCGAAGAACGCCGAACACAACTGGGCGCTGCTCGGCAACTACGGCGAGCTGGCGTCGCTCGGTCTTCCGGTGCTGGTCGCGGCGTCGCGCAAGGGCTTTCTGGCCCCGCTGGTCGGCGCGGGCGCAGCTCCGGATGCGCGGGATGCGCCGTCGGCCGTGGTCGCGGCGATCGCGGCGTCGCAGGGCGCCTGGGCCGTGCGCGTGCACAACGTCGCCGAGACGCGCTCGGCCCTCGACGTGGCCGACGCCTGGAGGCGGGGAGCCCGATCATGACCGAACACACCGTGTCGATCGACGAGCTCGACACCCTCACTCTCATCGGCCTCGAAGTGTTCGCGCACCACGGCGTCTTCGACTTCGAACGCGCCGACGGCCAGCTCTTCCTCCTCGACCTCACGGTGTGGCTCGACACGGTCGGCGCCGCAGCGGGCGACGACCTGTCGCAGACCCTGCACTACGGCGAGCTCGCCGCCGAGGTGGCCGAGGCGGCCGCCGCCGAACCCGTCGACCTCATCGAAACGCTCGCGGAACGCATCGCGTCGCTTGTGCTCGCGCATCCGGTCGCTCAGCGCGTGAGCGTCACGGTGCACAAGCCCGACGCGCCGATTGCCGTGCCGTTCGCCGATGTCTCGATCACCATCATCCGGCCGCGCAGCACGCACGCGGCAACCCCGTCATCGAGGGGCGCGCTGTGAGCGCCGAGCAGCCTCAGGGCACGCGGGCCGTACTCGCCTTCGGCAGCAATCTCGGTGAGCGCGACGTAATGATCACCGTTGCCATGGCCGAGGTCGCGGCGCTGGTCGGAGTCACAATGGTCGGCGAATCCAGCCTCTATGAGACGGTCGCCGTGAAGCTGCACGGCGTCGATTTCGACGCGCCCGCCTACCTCAACGCCGTCGTGATCGTGCACACGACCCTCGAGCCGCACGAGCTGCTCGCCGCCCTCAACGAGATCGAACTGCGGCACGGCCGCGTGCGCGACGAGCGCTGGGGCGACCGCACCCTCGACATCGACGTGATCACCTACGGGTCGCTCGAGCAGTGTGACGACACGCTCACCCTGCCGCACCCCCGCGCCTGGCAGCGCGACTTCGTGCTCGCCCCGTGGCTCGAACTCGATGCGGATGCGACGATTCCCGGACGTGGCCGGGTCGACGAGCTGCTCGCCTCGACCGACGACACGGCCCGACGCACAAGCTCGGAGACGATGTGAAGCGCACCACGGCAGTTCCCGTGCTCGCCCTCGCCCTGGGCGGCGCCATCGTCGGTTTTCTCCTGCAGGTCGGGCTGGCCTCCGGCGGACGCCCCATCCTCGTTCCCCCGGTGACCCTGCCGATCACGCTCGCGGCGGCCGGCGCGCTCGTGCTCGCCTTCGCCATTCCGGTGCACCGGGCCGTTCGCGGGCCCGTTCGACGCGAGGTCAATCCGTTCCGCGCGATGCGGGTCGTGGTGCTCGCCAAAGCGTCGAGCCTGGTCGGCAGCCTCGTGGCGGGGTTCGGCCTGGGATGCACGATCTACGTGCTCTCTCGCGCGATCGTTCCCGAGGTCTCGTCGCTCTGGCTGTCGATCGCCAGTGCGGCCGGCGGCATCGTGCTGCTGGTGGCCGGCCTGGTCGCCGAACAACTTCTCGCCCTGCCGCCCGACGACTTCACTCCGGAGGCCTGACATGTCCGATTTGCTGAACGGCGACGTGTCTGGCTCGAAGCGCGTCGAAATGGGCGGGGACTGGCGCCGGGTGAGCCCCAAGTTCATCGGGGTCGAGCTCGTCGGCGTGGCCCTCTTCGGTGCGGTGGCGATCGGCGCCACCCTCGTCTTCTCGCTCACGCGCTGGTTCGCGCAGCCGTTCGGATGGATCCTGGTCGGCGCGGCCGTGCTGGTCACCCTCGTGATGTTCGCCGTCGCTCCTCGTCGAGTGCGCTCCATCGGCTACCAGCTTCGCGACGACGATCTGCTCTTCCGGCGCGGCATCATGTTCCATCGCGTCGTCTCGGTGCCCTACGGCCGCATGCAGCTCATCGACATCAATCGGGGCCCGGTGGCCCGGTTTCTGGGGCTCGCCGAGCTGCGCTTCGTCACGGCCGCGGCGGCGACCGGCGTCACGATCCCCGGCCTCGCCGAGGCCGACGCCGACTCGCTCCGAGACACCCTCGTGTCCCTCGCCGAAACGCGTCGGGCCGGGCTGTGACCGAGCAGGTTTCTCCGCCGCTGCCCGGCGGCGGAGGCTGGCTGCGCCTTCACCCGGCCACGCCCCTGCTCAAGGGCGGCATCGCGCTCATCGCCGTGATCGGCTTTCTTCTCGCCAACCTGCGCGAGCGCCTCATCGAGATGTTCGTGGGCGGGCCCGATGGCGGCGACCTGATCGAGGAGCTCTATCGGCGCGGCCACCTCGGCTGGGCGATCGGCATCGTGCTCGGCGCACTGCTGCTCGGAATCGCGGCGTTCTCCCTGTCGTGGCGCATGCACACCTACCGCATCAACGACGAGGCGGTCGAGGTGCGCAGCGGCATCCTGTTCCGCACCCATCGCCAGGCTCGACTCGATCGCATCCAGGGCATCGCGATCACGCGGCCGTTCATCGCCCGGCTCTTCGGCGCCGCCCGGCTCGAACTGAGCGTCGCCGGACAAGACGCGAAGGTGCAGCTGGCCTACCTGCGCAGCAGCGACGTCGATCGCCTGCGCCACGACATCCTGCTGCTCGCGTCGGCCCGTCGGGCCCACGAGGGGGCCGCGCCCTGGGCCGCGGCAGGCGGTGCGGGGTCTCCGGATGCCGCGGGCCCGGATTCGCGCATCGGCCGGCGGGTGACGGAATTGCTGGCCCCCGAGCTCGATCCGCAGGAGGCTCCGCCGGAATCGGTGGTGCGCATCTCTCCGTTGCGTCTGGCCGGGTCGCTGCTCGCGAGCGGGGCGACCCTGTTCGTGCTGGCGGTCGTCGTCGCGTTGGTCGTCATCGCGGCAACGGGAAGGGAGATCGGTTTCGTCTTCCTCCTTGTGCCCGCCTTTCTCGGCGGCGCCGGGTACTACGTTCGCAAGGTGACCCGGTCGCTGAGGTTCTCGATCGCGGCCACCCCCGACGGCGTTCGCGTCGGGTACGGACTGCTCACCACCTCGAACGACACGCTTCCTCCCGGGCGAATCCATGCGATCGAGGTCTACCAGCCCCTGCTGTGGCGGCCGTTCGACTGGTGGGCCATCCGCATCAACAGGGCAGGCCACGCATCGAGCGGATCGGGCGGCCAGCCGGCGACGACCATGCTGCCCGTCGGAACGCGCGCCGACGTCGACAGGGTCCTCGGCCTTCTCCTTCCCGGGCTGGCCAGCGCCGACACACGGCACCTGATCCTGGCCGGTATGGTCTCCTCCGGCGCGACGCCCGGGTTCGGGGTCGACTTCGTTCCCGCGCCGAGGCGGGGCCGCTGGCTGCGTCCATTCTCGTGGCGACGAACCGGCTACGCCCTCGCGGGCGACACGGTACTGCTGCGCAAGGGGCTCGTGTGGCGACAGCTCGTCGCGGTGCCGGCGGCACGCATCCAGAGCATTCACCTCGACCAGGGACCGCTCGCGCGTGCCCTCGACCTCTGCACGCTGACGCTCGACACCGTCGCGGGCCCCGTGTCTGCGAGCCTGTCGGCGCTCGACAGGGCAGGGTCGATCACGGCGTTCGACGCCGTCAGCCGCGCGGCGACGGCCGCGGGAGCGCTCGAAGACGGGTCGCACGGGTCACGGGGCTCTCATGAGTTGGCCGAACCGACGAATGAGCATGTCGACCAGGCCGCAATCCAGCCGTCACAACCCGAGAGCGACCGATGAATCCTGCAGAACGAAGCGGCCGTCTCGGCATCGGCATCATCGGCGCAGGACGGGTCGGGCCTATTCTCGGGGCGGCGCTCGCCGGTGCGGGCCACGCCCTCGTGGGGGTCGCCGCGATCTCGGCCGAGAGTCGCGAGCGCGCCGACGCCATCCTTCCCAGCGTGCCGATCCTCGAGATCCCCCAGCTCATCGAACGCAGCGAGCTGGTCATCCTCGCCGTTCCGCAGGCAGAACTCGCCACCCTCGTGCAGGGCCTCGCAGACACCGGAAGCTGGCAGGCAGGCCAGCTCGTTCTGCACACGGCGCCCGGAGTCGGGGTGGCCGTGCTCGCGCCTGCGCTCGCCCAGGGGGCGATCCCCCTCGCGGTGCACCCGGCCATGCAGTTCACCGGGTCGAGCGTCGACATCGCGCGGCTCGTGGGCACCTGGTTCGCGGTGACCGCGCCGGCCCCCGTCCTTCCCATCGGGCAGGCACTCGTCGTCGAGATGGGCGGCGAACCGGTCGTGGTCGCCGAGAAGGATCGGGCAGCGTATGCCGAGGCGATCGAGACCGCGACGAGCTTCTCGAGCGCCATCGTCGACCAGGCAACGAGCCTGCTGTCGTCGATCGGGGTTTTGGCACCCGGGCTGGTGCTCGGCCCACTTGTGCGCTCGGCCGTCGAGAACGCCCTGCACCGCGCTCGCGGAGACGACACCGGGGCGCACTTCGACTCGATCGGCGGCTGAGCGGCGGGCTGAGCGGCGAGCTGAGCGGTGGGTCGTGCGACAGGGTGTGCGGCGGGCCGCCCGGCTGCGACGAGGCACTAGCATCGAGGATGGCGGCGAGCGGAACCTGGGCCCGTCGTCACGATTCGAGGAGTTCGTGTGACCGAAACAGCCGATACGATCGCGGGCGTTCGAACCCTGATCAGCGAGGCCAAGTCGGCCCTGGCGGCGAGTGGAATCGCCGAGCCCACGGTCTCGCTCGTTCCCACGATGGGTGCGCTGCACGACGGTCACCTCGCCCTGGTCGAGAGGGCGCGAAAGTCGGGAAACATCGTGGTGGTATCGGTTTTCGTCAATCCCACCCAGTTCTCTGCATCCGAAGACCTTCAGCGCTACCCGCGCGACCTCGAATCCGACCGGGCCATCCTCGATTCCGTGGCCCGCCCCGGCGAGAGCGCAACCATCGTCTTCGCTCCGTCGGTCGACGAGATGTACCCGAACGGCCCGACCCAGACGACGGTCACGGCCGGTCGGTCGGGGTCGAGTTTCGAGGGGCGCAGTCGCGCGGGGCACTTCGACGGCGTGCTCACCGTGGTGGCGAAGCTGCTCAACATCGTGTCTCCCGACACCGTGTTCTTCGGTCGCAAAGACGCCCAACAGGCCTTCCTCGTGGGCCGCATGATCACCGACCTCAATATCGACACGGTCATCGAGGTCGTCGAAACCGTGCGCGAAGACGACGGCCTGGCCCTGTCGAGCCGCAACCGTTTTCTCGGCGACAAGGAGCGTCGCGCATCCCTCGTTCTCTCGCACATGCTCGAGGCGGCCGAGTCCGCAGCAGACCGGGGTATCGACGCGGTCATCGCTGCGGCGCAGTCCGTCGCGATGGGTGAACCGCTCGTTCAGATCGACTACCTCGCGGTCGTCGACCCGGCCACCTTCCTTCCCGTCGATGACGACTTTCGGGGCCGGGCGGTCGTGCTCGTCGCCGCCCGGGTCGGCTCGACGCGGCTCATCGACAACGAGATCATCTACCTGGCCTGAGCGCCGGCGTATCGGCTCCCATTCGGTCGATCCGCGCATGAACGGCCGGCAGCGGCTGGTTCCAGGAGGCGCGGATGCGCCGCGGGCAATGGGTAAACTCTGTTGCGACCCGAGGAGAGATTCGCCCGCATGAGTGACGCACCCGCCCACAGCCCGCTGACCGACGACGAGCTGCGGGCCGAGGTCGCGGAACAGAAGCTCGTGAGGCTCGCCAAGCGCGAGCGACTCATCGCATCCGGGGCCGAGGCCTACCCCGTGTCGGTTCCGATCACGACGACCATCCCCGCGCTCCGCGAGACGTACGGCGCCCTCGTCGCCGACGACACGACCGGCGACATCGTCGGCGTGGCCGGGCGCGTCGTCTTCGCCCGCAACACGGGAAAACTCTGCTTCGCCTCGCTGCAGGCGGGAGACGGCAGTCGCATCCAGGCCATGGTCTCGCTCGCCCAGGTCGGCGAAGAATCGCTGGCCGAGTGGAAAGAACTCGTCGACCTCGGCGACCACGTCTTCGTCTCGGGCGAGGTCATCTCGTCGCGCCGCGGCGAGCTGTCGATCATGGTCGCCGACTGGCAGATCGCGTCGAAGGCCCTGCTGCCTCTGCCCAACCTGCACTCCGAGCTCAGCGAAGAGACCCGGGTGCGCAGTCGGTACCTCGACCTGATCGTTCGCGACCAGGCGCGCGTTCTCGTGCGCACCCGGGCCAAGGCCGTCGCGTCGTTGCGACAGACCTTTGCCGAGCGCGACTACATCGAGGTCGAGACCCCGATGCTGCAGACCATGCACGGCGGCGC
>NZ_CAXVWM010000079.1:0-32567 GCF_964263775.1 Agreia sp.
AGCCCTTGTTCTTGACCAGGGCGACATTCGCCACCACACCACAGCCGAGCAGCACCAGCAGCGCAGTGCCTACCAGTTCAGAGAGAAAAACAACACCGAGATTGTCCACATCGACCTTCCTTCATGTGACGCCTGTGTCACCTTGATGAGATGAGGTCCGACCGACGACGGGCCCCCCACCGACGCTAGCGATCAGGGGTCGAGTCGAACAACTTAATCGCGTGCACGTCTGTTCAGACTGCGCTCGATTTATCGGTGACGGCGACGCCGGCCGGTGCGGCGTCGAGTTCGAGACCATGGAAGAGGGCGAGGTCTTTCACTGCGACCGCTCGCTCCTCGGCGAGCTGCTCCGGCGACCATCCGAGTGCATGCGCGGCGACCAAGCTGAGCTCGTCGAACGCGGCCTGGTCGAGTCGACCGACGAACGCGAGGATGGTGCGGCGAAGGACCAGGTCTGTGAGATGCACGACGAACTCGTTCTCGACCAGGTACGTGATCTCTGCCGCCGTGAAGCCGGCCACGCTGACGAGCTCGCGGTCGTCGGCCGATTCGCTCAGGGCGGCGATGACCTTGTCGGCCTTCGTTCCATAGCGCGCGAGCAGGGCGCGGGCACGGTCTGCGCCGAGATCGGATGCGTGTGCCGCGACCCAGGAATCGGTAGCCCAGGTGGTGGTCGGGAATCCGACACCGCCACCGATCGCGAGCCTCTCGGTGCTGACGCGGCGGGTCTTGCCGAGCAGTTCGAGCGTCTCGTTGGCGAGATGCTCCGACAGGGCACGGAACGTCGTCCACTTGCCGCCCACCAGGCTCAGCATCGGCACTGTCGTTCCGCCGCCGAGGCGGGAGGTCTCGATGCGATAGTCGCGGGAGACGAATCCGGGGGCCGTGTCGTCGTGCTTCGGCAGCGGGCGGACGCCCGAGTAGCGGTAGACGATCTGCGAGCGGTCTACGGGGATGCGTGGGAAAACGTGCGACACGAGCTCGAAGAAGTAGTCGACCTCTTCTTCGGTGCAGACCGCGGGCTGGGTGATGTCGGCTTCAAGATCGGTCGTTCCGACGAGAACGCGCCCGTTGAGCGGGTAGATCAGCACGATCCGACCGTCGTCGTTCTCGAAGAACACCTCGCCTCCGGCGCAGGCGTCGAGGAGGGCCGGGTTGTCGAGCACGATGTGCGAACCCTTCGTGCCGCCCATGAACGTGGTCGGGCTTCCGAGCGCCTGGTTGGTGAGGTCGGTCCACGGACCGGTGGTGTTCACGACCGCGTCGGCCGCGATGCTGAACTCCCGGCCCGAGACGGTGTCGCGCAGGAGAACCTCATCGCCCGAGACGCCGATGGCCTCGACGTAATTCGCGCTGCGCGCCTGCGGCCCGGTTGCCCGGGCGTCTTCGACGAGATCGAGTGCAAGGCGCTCGGGGTTCTCGACGGCGGCGTCGTAGTACGTGGCCGTGTATTTCACGTCGGGACGCAGCTGGGGCAGCTTCGCCAGCGACTTCTTTCGTCCAGCGAACTCGTGCCGAGGAACAGATCCTCCGTCGCGGGAGAACGAGTCGTAGCCGAGCAGGCCGAGCTTGATCAGCAACGCGCCGCGCTCCTTCGGCTTGCTCTGCTTGTGGGTGAGAAAGCGGAGCGGGGCCGACACGATGCCCGACAATGTCGAGAAGATCGGGATCGTCGTGGGCAGCGGCTTCACATAGTGGGGAGCCAGGCGCAGCAGACGATTTCGCTCCTGCACCGACTCGCGCACGAGTCGGAACTCGCCGTTCTCGAGGTAACGTACGCCACCGTGGATCATGTGGCTCGAGGCGGCCGAGGCGCCCGAGCAGTAGTCGCCGCGCTCGACGAGGATGACGTCGACGCCCTGCAGTGCCAGATCGCGAAATGTTGCGATGCCGTTGATGCCTCCGCCGATCACAAGCACCTGCGCCCGAGGCTCGGCGATGAGGCCGGCGACGTCGGGACGAAGCCCTGCCTGGTTGGAGGGGGAAACGACTGGTGCACTCACTGGGTACTCGCCTTCGTGTAACTAAGTTTTATGACGTCTCCAGTCTCGATATGCATACACAATTGTTCAAGCGATATGCACAGACGTGCAGTCCGTGCGAACATGGTTCTATGACGCTCGCCTCAGCAGACCAGCACGCAGAGAAATCGCGTGATGCCCTGCGCGCCGCCCAGCTCTACTACCTCCAGGACATCACGATGGAGGCGATCGCCCACGAGCTGCACACCTCGCGCTCCTCGATCTCGCGACTGCTGAGTTTTGCGCGGGAAACCGGCCTCGTCGAGATCCAGGTGAAGTCCCCCGCCGAACGAGTCTCGACATCCCAGCATCGCATGCGCGAGCGCTACGGCGTGAGTGCCCACATCGTGCCCGTGCCGGCGTCGACCAACGAGGTCGACCGCCTCGAGCGGGTGGCCGTGTCGGCTGCACGCATTCTCACCCCCTTCGTCGACTCGAACATGACCATCGGCGTCGCCTGGGGATCGACGATCAGCGCGGTGAGTCGCCACATTCCCGAGAAGGTGACTCACAACACGACCCTGGTGCAGCTCAATGGAGCGGCCAACTACCAGACCACGGGCATCGTCTACGCGAGCGAGATCATGACCCGCTTCGGCGTCGCGTTCGGAGCGACGGTGCAGCAGTTTCCGGTGCCGGCATTCTTCGACGACGCCGCGACGAAGCAGGCGATGTGGCGAGAGCGCGCCATCAAACGCGTGCTCGACATTCAGAAGCGCATGGACATCGCCCTGTTCGGAATCGGATCACCCTTCGCGGACGTGCCCAGCCACGTATACATCGGCGGCTACCTCGACGAGTCCGACTATGCGTCCCTGACCAGATCCGACGTCGTCGGAGACGTGGCGACCGTCTTCTACCGCGCCGACGGCTCGTCGACCGACATCCCGATGAACTCGCGCACGAGCGGGCCGAGCCTCGAGCTCGTCTCGCACGTCGCCCGGCGCGTCTGCGTGGTCAGCGGAAAGTCGAAGTTGCCCGCCCTCCGCGGGGCCCTGGCAGCCGGGCTCATCACCGACCTCATCATCGACGAGCCCACCGCCCACCTGCTCACCGACGACCTGGCCTGACCGGCGGCGCGACCGGCGACCGGATGCGCCGGGCTGGGTTTCGATTACCGACCCCATGCCGGTGCGCGGCCCGGTATCCTGAAAAACGGCCTGCCCGACCACAGCGACGGTCTCCGATTTCGACCCGGATACCGAAGGAGTTTCATGACTTTCGATGCCCCCTCCCCCGACTCCGAGAATTTCGACGAGAATCCGGTCACGCGCGCGCCCGTCGGGACGAGCCTGGTCACACAGGCCGAACCGCCGCTCGTGCTCTCGGGTCGCGACCGCTTCGCGGTCAAGCTCATCGATGCCGCGGTCAAGATCGGGTCCGACGATTTCCAGGCGCGCTATCGTCCGGTCACTGAAGAACTCTTCACGCACCACATGATCGACCCCACGGCCAAGCCGGCCTATGTTCAACCCGACCTCGAGCCGATCGTCAACCTCGACACCACTGAAGATCCGCTGGAGATCATCAGACTCCACCTCGACAACGTCATCGAAGACCGCCAGGCCCGTGACGAGGCGAGAATTAGCGCCGAGGCCCACCTGGCCGACGTGTCGGGGCAGCTCGCCGAATCGCAGGCCCACGCCGCCGACCTCGACGAGCGGCTGACCGTGCAGACGGCGCGGGCCGACGAGGCAGAGGCCGAGGTCGCTCGACTGCGAGCAGAACTGCAGAGCCAGGTCTCTGCCCTCACCGCTCAGCGCGAGGCCGAGGTCGGTGCGCTTCACCAGCAGCGCGACACAGAGGTTGCGAGCCTGCACCAGCAGCGCGAAGCCGATGTCGCTGAGCTGTCGGCGCGGTCGGTCGCCCAGGTCGCCGCGCTGACCGCCCAGCACGAGGCCGAGGTCGGTGCGCTCCATCAGCAGCGAGAAGCGGAGTCGGCCGCCCTGGCGAATGAACGCGAAGTGCAGGTTGCGGCGCTGCACCAGCAGCGCCAGAACGAACTCGTCTCGCTCTCGGCCCAACGCGACGCCGACCTGGCGGCTCTGCAGCAGCAGCGTGACGCAGAGGTCGCCGACCTCCGCTCCCGGCTCGCCTCCGAGGTCGCAGCCCTGTCGAGCCAGCGCGAGAACGAGGTCGCGACGTTGCGCAGTGAACGCGACGCGACGGTCGCCGGCCTGCACGCGCAGCGCGAGACGGAGGTGGCATCGCTCACAACCGAGCTGGCAGAGCTTCGAGCCCAGCGCGACGCACAGATCGCCGAGCTCACGGCACGACTCGAGTCCCAGGTCGCCGAACTCGAAGGCACTCGCACCACCGACGTCACCGCGCTGGCAGCAGAGCATGCCTCCCAGCTCGGCACCATCGATGAGGCCCACCAGCAGCAGGTCTCAGAGCTGAAGGCGGCCCACGACGTGCAGGTCGGCGAACTCACGGCCACCCATGAGCAGCAGCTGGCCGAGCTGGGCGCGAGCCACCAGAGGCAGACGTCCGAGTTGATCGCCGAGAAGGAGGCGCTGGCTTCTCAGCTCCAGAACGACACGGGAGACACCGACACCGCGCTGTCCGAGGCGCGCGGCAACCTGGCCCAAGCCGTTGCTCGAGCCGAGCAGACGGCATCCGAACTCGAACAGAGCCGCTCGGATATCGCCGCGGTGCGCGAGGAACGAGACCGCAGCGATGCTCAGCGCGACGCGGCCGTCGAGGAGCTCGACGGCGTCACGGCACAGCGCGGCGAATGGGAGAACCGGCTCCGGCTCACCGTGGCCGCTCTCGCCGGCGCCGATGTCGTCGGCGAGTGGACCGACGACAACGCACCGGACGAGCGCCTGGTCGCATTCGTGCAGTCCACAACGACGGCGCTCGAGCAGACGATCAGTCGGATCGAACAGATCGCGACCGACGAACTGGTCGACGAGACCGAGACGAACGAGTACGCCATCGGCGCGAATGACGCGGCCGTTCGGGTGCTCAACGCCCTCGATGACGCAGACGCCGAGCTCGACGCCGACACCGAGCTCGACGCCGCCACCGGGCTCGACGCCGCCCGGTCGTAGGGGCGATACGGCGCAGCCGATCCGGCTCACGTGCACCGCGCTGCTTCAACCCCTGGAATGAGGTTCGAGGGCGCGTCTACGATCGACGCGTGGCGCACCCGCGCCGTCTAGGAGGTCATCATGCCGGGCAAGTCGAATCCGTCGCTCAAAGATCCGCACCTCTATGAGGAGTTGCGAGACGAGGGCGCGTCGAAGCAGAAGGCGGCGCGTATCTCGAACGCCGCGGCCAAGAAGGGGCGCTCGGAAGTCGGGCGATCGGGCGGCGAGTCTGGTTCTTACGACGACTGGACCGTGCCAGAGCTCAAGAAGCGCGCCAAGGAACTCGGCCAGAAGGGGTACTCGAGAAAGACGAAGGCCCAGCTCGTCTCGGCGCTTCGCAACAGCTGAGCCGGGGCGATCCGGCGCATCCGATCTCGGTCGTGTGACAGGCTTGTCACCGTGGCACAGACCCTCGACGCGACAGAGATCGATACAGAGATCGATGCGCAGCTCGTTGAGCGGCTGCAGCTCGGTGCCCCGTGGATCACCCTCGTCTGGAACGATCCGGTGAATCTCATGTCGTACGTGTCGTACGTGTTTCGCAGCTACTTCGGATTCTCGAAGCTCGAGGCAGAGAAGAGGATGCTGCAGGTGCACACGGAGGGTCGGGCGGTCGTGGCCACGGGTACCCGCGAAGAGATGGAACGCCACGTCGAGGCCATGCACGACTTCGGCCTGTGGGCGACGCTGCAGAAAGTCGACGCGTGAGCCCGTTCACCCGGCGCGGCGGCGACCTCACGGCGTCATTCGAACGCGCTGAGGCAGACATCCTCGCGCAACTCGCCACCGACGTGCAGGCGCTGCTCTCAGACGCCGACGGCGTCGATCCAGACTCGCCGAGTTTCCGAGCCATCAACCGGCTCCTGCCTGCCGCGTACCGTGACGGCGGCGAGAACGATGCGGAGTTTCACCGCTTCACGTCGGAGGGTCTCATCGAACGCAAGGCTCGAAACGCGCAGGCCGTCGTCGACGTGTTCGCCGCCGGCGACGAATCGGGCAAGGCCGTGCGAGTGAGACTGGATGCGGCTGCCGCCCAATCGTGGTTGCGCTGTCTCACCGACATCCGGCTCACCATCGCGGCGGGTCTGGGCATCGAGCACGACGACGACGAACTGCGCATCGACGGCCCCGACCGGTCTGTGCTCGAGGTCTACGCGTGGGTGGGGTACGTGCAGGAATCGCTTCTGCACGCGTTGGAGGCTCACGTCGTGTGACCCGATGAGACTCGTTGTCTCATTGTGCATTAGAGGCTGAGCGCTCAGACCACGAGACTGGAGGGTGGTGGGGGCCGAACTTCAGGAGAATGCATGCCACGTGACCCCAGCGCCCGAATAACGCGGACCCCGTCGAGACGCATGACGTCGGTGCAGATTCGGCGCCGGATGTTGGATGCCGCATTGGCCACGATCGGCGAGCGAGGCATGACGCTCGGCTTTCATGACCTGCAGCTAGACGACGTCATCGCCTCGGCAGGGGTCTCTCGCAGCTCGGCCTATCGGGTGTTCAAGTCGAAAGAGGAGTTCGTCGGCGAGCTGCTCAATGAGGCGGCGTCGACGTTTGCCGAGCAGCTCAGCGACGATCACGCGCTTCGCACGGCCATCCGGATCGTCGCGTCGCGGCCAGACCTCCACTCGACGGAAGACGGCAGACGTCGGCTCATTCTCGAGCTCATCAGGGTCGTGCTCGAGCAGAATTTCTACAGCACGATCGATTCGGCCGCGTGGCAGTCGTTTCTCGCAACGTCGGCGGCGCTTCTCGCCAATGACGGCAGCGAGAGTCTGCGCCGTGTCGCCGAGACCCTGCGTCGCGGCAGCGACCGTTTCGTCGAGAGCATGGCGGCGTTCCATGAGGCCATGGCGCGCCTGCTCGGGTTCACACTGCGCGACGATTTCGTCGGAGGATTCACGCTGTACACCGTCCTCGGGTCGTCGATGGTCGAGGGACTCGCGGTTCGGCATCTCTCGAACCCGGCGATCACCGACAACTTCTACGTCGGCCCGCCCACGCTCACCGAAGAACCTACGGAGTGGGCGCCCTCGGCCATCGGGTTTCTCGCCATCTTCGACAAGTTCCTCGTCGCAGATCCGCAGTTCGATCCGGCGACGATCGACGTATACCTCACGCAACTGACCTGGGCCACAGGGGCAGGCTCCGATGCGCACTGACGTTCTGTGATGAATCCTGATATCTCGCGCCGCGAGACGACCGCCCGAATGCGCGGCGACGCGCGCGTCACGCCACGAGAGGCCCTCGTCGCGCTCGGAACAGCCCTGCGATTTCCGCTCGAGATCGACGATGAGGGGGCGGAGTATCTACTCCCCACCTCTGACACGACGCTCGAGGTGCACGTCGACGATTCCGACTCCCGCTACCCGCTCGTGCTCACCGTGTGGCACTGGAGGAGCCAGGCGGAGGCGAGACTCGTACTCGACGAACTGCGACCACGAATCACACGCACGACAGGATGGACGATCGTCGCCTCGGAGTGACACCGATCTCCTTATCAGGGCGACCCACGATGGAGACTGCAGAAACAAGAAAGGCCCCTCTTGAAAGAGGGGCCTTTCTCTGTGAAGTAATGAAACTTCTCTTCTGTTGCGGGGACAGGATTTGAACCTGCGACCTCTGGGTTATGAGCCCAGCGAGCTACCGAACTGCTCCACCCCGCGCTACCTGTTAAGACTAACACAGGGTTCGAGTGGTTCGGACCGCTCGGCCTCCGCTACTGGCCCTGGGCCGCCAGCGCCCTGTCGAGTGCCGCCTGGAGCTTGGCGTCGGCTACGCCGTAGGCCGCCCAGTCACCGGCCTTCAACGCCGTGTCGCGTTCGTCGAGCGCGCTCTTCGCGTCGAGGAGCGCCTGAGTGAGGCCGCCTGCATCCGGGGTGGGCGTATCGGTGCTGGGCGCGTCGGTGTCGGCATCCGGTGTCGTACCCGCCGTATCGTCGGGCGTCGGTGTCGCGCCGGTGTCTCCGACGGGAACGCCCTCGTCTCCGGCGACGGCTCCAGAGTCGCCGCCGAACAGTTCGTCGAGTGCCGCGTCGAGGGTGTCTTCGAACGCGATCTTGTCGCCGAATGCGACCAGGATCTTCTGCAGCAGGGGGTAGCTCGTGCCCCCCGTCGACTGCACGTAGACCGGCTGCACGTACAGCAGGCCGCCGCCGACGGGCAGGGTCAGAAGGTTTCCGTTCTTGACCTCTGTCGAACCCTGCCGCAGCAGGTTGAGCGCCTGCGAGACCGTCGGGTCTGTCGTGAAGTTGTTCTGCACCTGGCCGGGCCCGGGAACCGTGTCGTCTTTGGGCAGTGTGAGCAGCCTGAGCTTTCCGTAGTCGTCAGACACCGTGCCGTCTTCGGAGCCCGCGTTCGAATCGACCGCCAAGTACCCGTTGAGCACGTTGCGGTTGCCTTCGCCCTCGGTGAGCGGAATGAAGGTCGAGTACAGCGAGTAGCTCGGTTCGCTCTGACCCGGCATCTGCAGGGTCAGGTAGTAGGGCGGCTGCAGGGTGGGGCTGGCCGACGGCGACGTGGGATCGTCGGGAGTCGCCCAGGCGTCTTCGCGAGAGTAGAACGATCCGGCGTCGGTCACGTGATACTGACCCAGGATCGAGCGCTGCACCTTGAACAGGTCGGCCGGGTAGCGCACGTGGCTGAGCAGGTCGCCGCTCATCTCGCTCATGGGCTTGAGGGTCGACGGGAAGATCTTCTGCCAGGTCTGCAAAAGGGGGTCGGTCTCGTCCCAGGCGTACAGCGTCACTGTTCCGTCGTAGGCATCGACCGTCGCCTTGACGGAGTTGCGGATGTAGTTGATGTCATCGACAGCGAACGCCGGACGGGGCTGGTAGGTGTCGGCGATGACGTCGGACAGGCTCTCGGTGCGCGAGTACGGGTAGTTCGAGCTGGTGGTGTAGCCGTCGACGATCCAGACGACCTTGCCGTCGACGACAGAGGCGTAGGGATCCGAGTCCATCGTGAGGTAGGGCGCAACCTTGGCGACGCGCTCGGCGGGGTCGCGGTCATACAGAATCTGCGACTGGTCGGTCACCCCGTCAGACAAGAAGATCTGTTCCGACTGGAACTTGAGCGCGTAGACGAGCTTGTTGAAGACGTTGTCGAGCTTCGGCCCGCCGTCGCCCGCGAAGGTCGTATATGTCTGCTGCGCACCCTCTTCACCCGACGGATAGTCGAGCTCGTTCTTGTCGCCGCCCTTGGGCCCACCCACGATGGAGTAGTCCGGCGACGTCTCACCGAAGTAGATTCGCGGGTTGTATTCGCCGAGTTCACCCGTCGACGGGATGCCGGACTCCAGGAACACAGGCTGGCCGTCGACCGAGCGCTGGTTGCCGAACGCGGCAACGAGGCCGTAGCCGTGCGTATAGACGATGTGCTGGTTGTACCAGGTGTTCGAGGCGCCGAGTCCTTCGAGGTTCAGGTCGCGCACCGTTGTCACAGCGTCTTGCACGGTGCCGTTGATGTCGTAGCGGTCGACGTCGAGGTACTGCGGAAACTGGTAGTACTGGCGGAACTGCTCGAGCTGCTTGTAGGTGTCGGAGACGAGGGCCGGGTCGATGATGCGGATGTTCGCGGTCGTGACCGCATCCTGTCTCAAGGCGCCGGTCGTCGCGTCGGTCGTGGCGTCGTACTCTGTTTCTTCGACGTCGGACACGCCGTAGGCGTCACGCGTGGAGTCGATGTTTCGCTGGATGTACGCAGACTCGAGCGAACGCTCCGACGGGTCGACCTGAAAGCGCTGCACGACCCACGGATACAGCGAGCCGAGGATGAGACTCGACACGATGAGCAGCACCGTGCCGATGATCGGCAGACGCCACCGGCCGATGACCGCCGCGACGATGAAGAGAACAGCCACGATGCCCGCGATGCCCGCGAGGATCGACAGGCCGGGAATGGTTCCGTTGACGTCGGCATACGTAGCTCCCGTGATGAGCTTGCCCGTGCCGTTGGTGACCGTGGAGTACTGGTCGAGCCAGATGCTGGCCGCCTGCACGGCGAGGTAGAGCGCGGCGAGAATGGCGATCTGGATGCGCGCGGTCTTCGAGATGCGCACCTCGCGACCCGCCACGCGAACCGCTCCGTAGAGATAGCTGGTGGCGAGAGCGGCGATCGTGGAGACGAGGATGACGGCCGACGCGAATCCGACGACGCCGCGGAAGAACGGCAGGTCGTAGAGGAAGAACGAGATGTCGAGCCCGAACTGGGGGTCGGTCTCGCCCGTGGGCGTGCGGTTGAGGTACATCAGCGTGAGCTGCCAGCGCGATGCGGTGGCGACTCCCGCGAAGATGCCGAGCATCACCGGGATGCCGATGGATGCCAGGCGGCGAAGAGGTTCGACGACCTGCTGGTAGCGGTCGAGCTGCGAATTGAGTTTCGCATAGACCGGTCGCCAGCGGAAGGCGATTTCGATCGACGCCCAGACGGGGATGGCCATGGCGAAGAAGCCGATGAAGAACATCACCCCGCCCGCGGCCCACTGCGTGGTGAGCACGTCGACGAATCCGACCTGGTCGTACCAGAGGATCTCGGTGTAGAGATTGGAGAAAGCGAAGAAGGCGATGGCCAGGGCAACGACGATGGCGATGGTGATCGCCAGGGGTGCGCGGGATCTTCTAATGGGCTTCTCGGCGGTTTGGGAAGTCACGTGTGGGGGCCTCTTTACGAGCGGTGCGGTGTCCGACCATCCTAGACAGGGCAGGCTGAGAACTCCCCCGCCGGGCATTGCGCCGCAGGAGAACACGCCACTCGGGCGGCCAGTGAAGAACTACTGCGCGGCAGAGGTCGCGGTGCAGGTGGGCAACGCGTCGAGGCCGGTGCCGCTCGCGATTGCAGCCAGCGCGGCCAGCGAATCATCGAGGGTCGACACGGCGAAGACCCGGATGCCGTCGGGCACGTGACCTGTGACCTCGTCGCAGTTCGACGCGGGGGCGAGAAACCAGTCTGCGCCGGCATCCCGGGCGCCGAACAGCTTCTGGCGGATGCCGCCGATCGGCCCCACGCCGCCATCGGCCGAGATCGTTCCCGTGCCGGCCACGTTCTCGCCGCCGTTCAGCTCTCCCTCGCTGAGCTTGTCGATGATTCCGAGTGCGAACATCATGCCGACGCTCGGGCCGCCCACATCGTCGAGCTGGATCTCGACATCGAAGGGAAACTCGAAGCCGGCCTGCACGCCGATTCCGAGCACCGACGCGTCGCCGCTGGTGATCGGGGTTATGGATGCCTCGACCGGCGTGCCATCGCGGGTCACGTCGACGACGGCCGGCTTGTCGGTTCCGTTCTCGGCGACGGCCGCGCGGAGCTCGTCGATCGAATCGACGGCCTGGCCGTTGACGCCCGTGATGACATCGCCCGCCTCGAGCTCGCCGTCCGCAGGAGAATCCTTCGACACGGTCCCGACGCTGACGCTGGTCTCGAAGTCGTAGCCGAGGCTGCTGAGGGCGGCGGCGATGGCCTCCTGCTGGCTGTCGACCATCAGGGCGGCATTCTGCTCGTCGCGCTGATCTGTCGTGACGTCGGCGGGGTAGATGGCCTCGAGCGGAACGACCGCCTTGCTGCGGTCGAAGTAGGCCTGCACGACCTCGGCCCACGACGGTGTCTGCTGCGGAGAACCGACGACCGACACGGTGAGCATGTCGAGGGTTCCCGCCGTCGGGTAGGTCGTCTCGCCGTCGATCGAGATGAGCGGGGTCTCGGTACCATCGACCGTCTGCGACCCGAGGGTGTCGAAGACCGGCCCGGGCTGTTCGATGACATAGGGGGTCGGGAGAAAGCTCATGACGAGGCCGAGAACGAGTGCGATGACGAGCACCGTCCATCCGGTCGTGCGACGGCGTGCCGTACGCCGCTCGGCTGCGCTCAATCCGAACAGGCTCACGTGTCTCCTCGACGACAGGATGGAAATCGAATGCGGGCGAAGCGCCCGTCGGGCCCTGTTCGCCACGGGCGCACGGCCGGAGGCCCCAGCCTATGGGAAATCTCAGCAAGGCCGATCGGCCACGGGCTAGCGTAGAGAGCAATTCTGACAGCGGGCATGGAGCACACCTGATCCTCGCCGAACTGCCGGGCGAAAGAGGTTTGCTGCCATGAGCGACGACACACCCAAGGAGCCGGAGGACGACTTCCGCGACATGATGAGGAGCTTTCTCGAGGGCAATTCCGAGATGGATCCGGCCAAGCTGGCGAGCGCCGCGGGCCTCCCCTCAGACCCTGCGGCCGTGCAGCAGCTCATGCAGCAGCTGCAAAACGCCATGCGCACCTCGGGCGACGGCATCGACTGGCAGGTCGCCACGAAACAGGCGAACGAATTCGCCGGCCAGTCGTCGCTGAGCGTCACAGACGCCCAACGCACCGAACTCGACGGCGCGCTCCGCATCGCCGCACTGTGGCTCGACGAGGTCACCGGCGTCACCGAGCTGGCATCGCCGCCCGCCTACCTGACCCGTCAGCAGTGGACCACGGCGACCATGCCGGTGTGGAGCCAGCTCGCCGAGCCCGTTGCGCTCAGCATCGCGGATGCCCTCACCGCCGTCCTGAAAGACCAGGCGCCAGAAGAAATGGCCGGCATGCTGGCCGGCGCATCCAAGCTCATGCGCAACCTCGGAGGCGCCCTCTTCGCCGTGCAGCTCGGCCAGGTCGTCGGCCAGCTCTCGACCGAGGTCGTCTCGGGCGGCGATGTCGGCATCCCGCTCTTCGAAGACCAGACCGCGGCCCTCGTTCCGCAGAACATCGCCTCGTTCAGCGAGGGCCTCGACATTCCGCTCGACCAGGTTCAGCTCTACCTGGCCGTTCGCGAGCTGGCGCACGCCCGCCTCTTTCGGCACGCCAAATGGCTGCGCCTGCACCTCATCACGTCGATCACAGAATTCGCCCGCGGGATCCGCATCGACACCGAGCGCCTCGAAGAACTCGCCGAGGGCTTCGATCCGTCGAACCCCGAAGAGCTGCGCCAGGCCGTCGTCTCCGGCGCCCTCATCCCGCCGAAGACCGAGGCTCAGCAGCACGCGCTCACCCGACTCGAGACCATGCTGGCCCTCATCGAAGGATGGGTCGACGTCGTCACGGCCCAGGCCACCACGCGCCTTCCCTCGCGCGACGCCGTCGCCGAGACGGTGCGCCGGCGCCGTGCGACGGGCGGTCCAGCCGAATCCGCCTTCTCGACGCTCATCGGGCTCGAGCTTCGCCCCCGTCGCCTTCGTGAGGCCGCCTTCATGTGGCAGGCCGTCACGGATGCCGTCGGTTCAGACGTGCGCGACGAACTCTGGTCGCACCCCGACCTGGTGCCCACCCCCGACGACATCGACGATCCCGCAGCCCTCGTCGCGCGTCTTCGGGCCGGCACGCCGGCGCCCGACGAGATGGACCAGGCGCTCGAGGATCTGCTCCGCGACGAAAGCGAGTAGCAGTCGCGGCGCGGCCTGTGCATAACTCGAACGGCGCGCTCGGTCGATCGGGCATGATCTGTGCATGGCCCTGCAGATCGATCCCCGCTACCCCGTTCTCTGGCGAACGCCGTCGAGCATGCAGATCGGCGCCGACCGGGCGATCGTGACGCTGCACGATGTGACGGTGCCCGATGAGCACCTCATCGCCGTGCTGCGGAAGGGCATCAGCAGAACGGGGCTCGACATGGTCGGCGAGACGGTCGGCGCGAGCGGCGCAGGCGTCGCCGATCTTCTGGCGCGGATAGAGCCGGCGCTGCGGCAGGGGCCTGTGCCGCTCCGTCGGCTCGAGGGTGCCGACGTCGTGGTCACCGGTTCGATCGTCGGGGCGGCCGCCATCCGATCGGTTCTCACGGGTCTCGGCGCCCGGCTCGTCGAACCCGGCGACGCGGCCGATCTGGCGATCATCGTGTCGACGTTCAGCACCGACCCGCGCCTCTCCGGAGCGTGGCTCCGCCGCGACATCCCTCATCTCGCCGTCGTGTTCGGCGACTCGGAAGTGCGCATCGGCCCTCTGGTCGAACCGGGATCAGGACCGTGCCTGCACTGCATCGACCGTGCCCGAATCGACGACGAGCCGCACTGGCCCGCCCTCGCCGGGCAGCTTTTCGGCCGAAGCGCTCACACGGAAGACCCGCTCACCGTGTCGACGGTCACCCCTCTGGTCGCCCGCGCCGTGCTCGACCGCTTGGCCGCCGACACACCTCGTTCGAGGCGGCACCGGCTGCGCTCGCGCGCGAGCATCGTCGACGGAGCCACGGGCGACGTCTCGGAGAAGGCGTTCACACCGCACGCGGAGTGTGCGTGCCGGGGAGTGCCTCCTGCAGAAAACGAGATGGCTGTCGCTGCTGAGACCGACCCATTCCCGACTCCGCATACGACAGCTCGAGCCGACGCCGCGCGCGGGTGATTCCCACATAGAGAAGCCGGCGCTCCTCGTCGATCTGATCGAAGGTTTTCGCGTAGCTGATCGGAACGAGGCCCTCCGACAGCCCGGCGAGAAATACGACGGGCCACTCGAGCCCTTTGGCGGAGTGCAACGTGGCCAGGGTGACCGCCTGGATGGTCGGCTCGTGGCCCGACCCCTGGCGCTCCATCAATTCGTCGGTGAACTGGCGGAAGGTCGTCGACGCCGGCTGGTTCTCTGCGAGCGCCATCAGGGCGTTGAGCGCCTCCCACCTGTCGCGCACGGCGCCCCGTGCCTCCGGCGCATCCTGGCTCCAGCCGAGCGAGCGCAGAACATCGCTGACCGACTTGAACAACGGCTCACCGGTGATTGACACCGACGCCGCGCGGAGCGACATCACCGCCTGCTTCACCTCCGGAAGATCGAAGAACCGCTTCGATCCACGAATCTGATAGCTGACGCCCGCGTCCGACAGGGCGGTCTCGAGGGCGGCGGCCTGCACGTTCACCCTGTAGAGCACGGCGATGTCCTCTACCCGCGTGCCCTCGTCGATGGCCCGGGCTATCCGAGAGGCGATTCCGCGGGCCTCGGCGACGTCGGATGCGTAGGGCGTGATCTCGGGACTGACGCCGCGCTCCCCCAGCGCATGCAACGACAGTGCGCCAGCTCGGCCCTTCATCAGTCTGTTGGCCACGTCGACGATCGCGGGCGTGCTGCGGTAGTTCTGCTCCAGGCGCACCGTGGTGGCATTGTCGTACTCCCCCGCGAACGACAGGAGATAGTCGCTTCGGGCCCCGGCGAACGAGTAGATGGTCTGGCTGGCGTCGCCGACGACGCAGAGGTCGCTGCGCCCGCCGACCCAGAGCGAGAGCAGACGATGCTGCAGCGGCGAGACGTCTTGATATTCGTCGACGACGAAGAACCGGTACTGCTCGTGCACCTGCATCGCCACCGCGGGCTCCTGCTCGATCATGCCCGCCGTCGCGAGCAGCACGTCTTCGAAGTCGAGCTGGCGGCGCTCGTCTTTGATGTCTTCGTACTTCTGGTGCATGGCCAGCACCTGGTCGACGGAGAGCGTGCCCGGCAGCGGCCGTGACGTGCGCAGGGCCAGCTCGTAGGCATCCAGACTCAGGCTCGACACCTTTCGCCACTCGATCTCGGCCGCGAGGTCGCGAAGGCTCGCTGTATCGATCTTCACCCTGAGCGTCTCAGCGGCGTGCCCGAGGAGGCGAGCCTTGCCCTCGAGCAATCTGGGCATGTCGCCACCGACGACGGTGGGCCAGAAGTAGTTGAGCTGCGACAGGGCGGCCGCGTGGAATGTGCGAGCGGCGACTCCTCCGGCCCCGAGCGGACGCAGGCGGGTGCGCAACTCCGCTGCAGAGCGCGCGGTGAAGGTGAGTGCCATGACCCTGTTCGGCGAGTAGACGCCGATCGCCACGCCGTACGCGATCCGGTGCGTGATGGCCCGCGTCTTTCCCGTTCCCGCCCCGGCGAGGATGCAGACCGGCCCGATCAGGGCCCTCGCCGCGATCTGCTGGTCGTCATCGAGGGCTGCGAGAATGCCCTCCGGCAGTGCTCCGGCCGCAATCGGACCGGCGCTCACCAGACGAGCGCCTCGGCGGGAAGCGGGCCCCCGTACCAGTGCTGCAGGATGGCGTGGGCTATCGACGATGCGCCGGGCAGGGCCACACCGGTCGCCGGATCGGCGATCTCCGCACGGGTGAACCAGCGCAGGTCGAGAATCTCCTCTCCATCCGGCTTCAGTGCTTCGTCGGCGAACGCGGGGTCGACGTGGGCGTAGAACCCGACCATCAATGACGCGGGAAACGGCCACGGCTGCGAGCCGAGATACTCGGGCGTGAGGATGCGCACGCCTGACTCCTCGAAGACTTCTCTCTGCGCCGCCTCCTCGAACGACTCCCCGGGCTCGACGAAGCCGGCGAGAAGCGAAAAGCGGTTTTGTTTCCACATCGCGTTGGAGCCGAGGAGGATCCTGTCGTCGGCGTCGACGATGCCCACGATGACGGCCGCATCGGTGCGCGGGAAGAGCTCGACGCCGAGTTCGGGGTCACGTCGAACCCAGCCGCCCTTCTCGATCACCGTCGGTGCACCGCTTCGAGGCGAATGACTGTGCGACGCATGCCATCCGGAGATGGCCAGCGCTTCGACGAACGCGCCGGCGTCGCGGTCGCTGAGGATCGTCGCCACATCGCGCAGGTTCACCCAGCGGGCCTCGTCGGGCTCGAGTCTCTCGGCCTCGTCGTCGTCGACGACGACCAGCACGATCCGCGTTCCGACCGGCTCGGGAGAGATGGTCGACAGCGAGATGCCCAGGTAGACCCGCAGATCGAACGCGGCCACCAGGTCGGTGCTGAGAAGCGCCAGCGCGGGTCGGTTGCCGAAGTCGTGAGCGGCGAGCGCGCGCCCCCGCCACAGGGGCAGCAACCGGGTCGCGGGGTCGGCCCAGAGCTCGTCGAAGAGCTGCGGGCGGGCCCGCGAAGAGTGGTCGCGGTCGATCTGCTGCCGAGACAGGGGCAGGTGAGAGAGGAAGGTCGAAGACATGTGAACCAATCGTGCGTGGCGAACGCGACGCGGGAAGATGCCAGCCCTACCCTGTTGGTATGGCCAGATCCCACTTCACTCTAGCCGCGCTCTCGACCGCGGCCGTTCCCGGGGCGGACATCGTGTCGACCAGGCCGATCACAACAGGAACGGGCGGCCGCTACGACTCCGCCGTCGTCACGCTGCGTGACCGCACCGAACTCATCGTGCGCGTGCCCACGTCTCAAGACGCAGAGACAGAGCAGTCTCGCGATCTCGTCGCGCTGAATGCTCTCACTGCCGGCTTCCGGGGCAGGCTGCCCTTTGCCGTTCCTTCGATCGAAGGCCAGACGCCGGTCGCCAACACTCGTGCGATCGTCTACGACTACATCCCCGGCAACCCGGCGGTGCTGGCGCAACTCGATGCGGCCGACCCGGTCGCCGAGTCCATCGGCCGAGCGATCGCATCCATTCATTCCCTGCCCACGTCTCTCGTCACCGATTCCGGGCTTGCCGTGCAGACCGCGGCAGACGCGGCGCGGCTCGCCCGCATCACCAAAGACAGGGCCGCTGCCACGGGCGCCGTGCCCTCCGACCTTCTGGCACGCTGGTCGACGGCGCTCGAAGACAGCGCCCTCTGGCAGTTCCAGCCGACTGTCGTGCACGGATCCCTCGCCCCGGAGTCGTTTCTCATCGCGGGAGACACCGTGACCGGCGTTCTCGGTTGGTCGCAATTGCAGGTGGGCGACCCGGCAGCCGACCTGTTCTGGCTCAGCTCGGCACCGAGTGAGCAACTCGCGACGCGCGTCTTCGGCGCCTACAATCTTGGCCGCAGCACCCCGGTCGACCGTCAATTGCGAAAGAGAGCTCGGCTGTACGCCGAACTCGAAATCGCGAAGTGGCTCTTGCACGGCACCGAGAAGCGCGATGACACGATCGTCTCTGACGCCAAGACGATGCTCGAGGGCCTCTCTGTGAGTGTCGAGTCAGACATGCTCAACCCCCTGTCGACCGACACCGGCCAGATCATGGCTGTCGAAGAGGTCGAAGAGATGCTCCGCCGCACCCCGCGAACCGATACGTCTCCGGCGCGGGAGAACGCTCGCGTCAGCGGCATCTCTGAAGACTAGAAGGGCCACAGTTCGAGCAGCTGCTGTTCTGTGAACAGCCGCTCGGGTGCAACGACCGTATCGTCTGTGACGAAGTAGAAGACGGCGTCGATCAGATCGGGGTCGATGTTCTTGTACTTGGCGTAGGCCAGGCGATACAAGGCCAGTTGCAACTGTTTGACCTCGAGGTCTTCGGGCGTGCTCGGCGCCTTGCCGGTCTTCCAGTCGACGACCTGGTAGCGCTCACCGTCGCCGAAGATCGCGTCGATCTTGCACACGACGACCCGCGTGCCGAGCACGAGGTGAATCTCGAGCTCGACTTCGAGCGGCCGCCTGTCGGCCCACTGCGACAATTCGAATGTCGCCTGCAGACTCTCGAGCTGGGACTGCTCGAGGGGTAGCTCGTCTGTCGCCGCGTCGTCGTCGCCCGGACCGGCATCGATGAGTTCTGCACCTCCGGCCATGCCATAGCGATTCTCGACCCAGGCGTGAAATCGGGTGCCCAGTCGTGTCTGCCGAAAAGGTCGTTCCGGCATCGGGCGCCGAAGGGAACGGGCGACCGCCTGTGGGTCGGTCACATAATCTTTGAACCGCGAGGCGGCGATGCGATCAGGCACCGCAGCGACGCCGGCCGCCTCCGCCTCTCGATCGCGTTCCGCCAGGAGAAGGTCGAGGTCTCGCTGCCAGCGACCGGCGCTGAGCGGCTGGGGGCTCTGGATGCGCTCGAGCACGAGTTCGGCAGCCTGCTCGACGCGGCCACGACGCGCGCCCAGGGGGTCGAGAGGCCACCGTGCTGTGACACCATCTGCATCGAGCGGATTCTTTTCGTGCTCCGAATACTCGGGCACGTCTTCGAGAACTCCAGCCCGCTCGAGTTCTGTGAGGAAGGTCGATGGGCGACGCGGTTTCGACTGCGTCGCCCAGAAGGATCCGGTCAGCAGAAGCGAGTTTCGTGCGCGCGTGACGGCGACGTAGATGAGACGGCGCTCTTCGGCGAGGTGTTTGGCGGCGAGTTCGGCCTGGAAGGTCTTCACGCCACTGTCGAATGCCTGCTGCGACGGGAGTCCCCGCCAGTCGAGCGAGGGCAACGATGACGCGTCTCCTCGGAATTCGTAGGGAAGGACGCCGAAGCGCAGCCAGCCCTTTCCTTCTTTGCTCTGAGCAGGAATCTCGTCGGCGACGAGACGCGGTACGGCGACGACATCCCATTCCAGCCCCTTCGAACCGTGGATGGTCAGGAGTTGCACCGTGCCCGGCTCGGGCTCATCGGATCGGGGACTCAGATCATCGCGCTTCTCGGCACGGTCGAGCCAGGAGAGGAAGCTGCCCAGGGTGCCTTCGTCGTCGCCTGCGAGGAACGATGCGATCTCGTCGTGAAGCGCATCGAGCGCGCCTCGGGAGCCGCCACCGTTTGACGCCACTCGCTCGTTGGCGGCCAATTCGATATCGAGAAGGAGTTGCTGCTCGACGAAGCGTACGAAGTCGATGAGCGGCAGGTTGCCCCGTGAACGGAACGTGGCGAGCGTGCGACCGGCCTGCCGCAGTCGTTCGAGCCCGTGCGGAGAAAATCGCTCGAGCAGGGGATGAGTCGAGGGCTGCTCGGTGATGAAGTCGAGTGCGTCGACGATAGATGCGGAGTCGTCGGGCGCCACCGATTCACGCATGTTGCGTGTGACCTCACTCGATACGGGGCGGTGGAACGAATCTCGAGACGCGAGCCAGCTGGCGACCTCTGAGAGGCCCCTCAGGTCACGCACACCGATGTTCCAGCGGGCTCCCGAGAGGAGCCTGATGAGCGATGAGCCGGCCGACGGGTCGTGGGTGGCGCGAAGGGCACTGATGACGTCGACGACCTCGGGCGCGCTGAGCAATCCGCCGACTCCCAATATGTGAAAGGGGATGCCGCGGCGATCGAGGGCTGCAGCGAAGAAATCCATATGGCTTCGAACCCGGAACAGCATCGCTGCGGACAGGGGCTTGGCCGCGTCGGAGGACTGCGACGACGTATGCTCGGCGAAACGCGCGGCGAGCCAGTCCGCGACCGCGTCGGCCTCCTCGTCGCGCGTCTCGAGAAATCGGTAGTCGACCTTGCCCGTTGGCGCATCGGGCCGCGGCCTGAGCCGATGCACGTCGACAGACGAGGTCTGTCGCAGGGGCTCGACGAGCGCGTTCGCCGCGTCGAGTACGGATTGCGAGTTGCGCCAACTCGTCGACAGCGAGAAGGTCGGAACGTCGCCCGAACCGAAGTCCCGGCCGAACCATCCCAGGTTGCTGGCGCTGGCACCCCGCCACCCGTAGATCGACTGATGTGGATCTCCGACGGCCATCACACCGTGTCCTGCGAAGAGACCGGCCAGCAGTCGGGTCTGCACGACCGAGGTGTCTTGATACTCATCGAGAAGCACTACCGAGAATTGGGCGCGATACTGGTCGATGACCTGCGGATTACGCGTGCAGATCTCGAGGGCCAGTGCGACCTGGTCTGAGAATTCGACGAGGCCCTTCGCCTGTTTCTGGCGCGCATAGGACCGTGCGAGATCGAGCAGAAGCGGAAGCGCGCTGATGGGCTCGACCGCCGCACCGACCGACGCGTACGGCGTCGCCTTCGCCTTGACCTCGGTGTAGGGAAGGTCGACGAGATACGAGAACTGCTCGGCCAGCGCGGCGACGCCGGCAGCGTCGACCACGTTCTCGCTGAGCTCCGAACTGAGCGACAGCACGGCATCGACGAGTTGATCGAGGTTCTTGCCGAGGGGCACGAGCCTGTCATCGCCCTCGGCCAGGAGCAGACGCCGGGCCAGACCCCACGCGGCGTTCTCTCCGAGGAGCACGGACTCAGGCTCTCGCCCCACGAGGAGCGCGTTGTCTCGAAAGATCGTGTTGCCGAACGAGTTGTATGTCGACACGGTCGGCCGATCGAATAGGTCGCGCGAGTCGGCCGCGCCGTCGAGCCCCGCCTGGTGACCCACGACAACGGGCAGGAGACCCGCCCGGCGCAGCGAGTCTATGTGGCCGGAGATGCGCGCGCTCAGCTCGCCCGCGGCCTTGCGCGTGAACGTGAGGCCGAGAACCTCGTTGACCTGCGCGTGGCCGTTGGCGAGCAACCAGACCACCCTGTTGGCCATCGTCGCCGTCTTGCCGCTGCCGGCACCGGCGATGACCAGGGAGGGAACGAGGGGCGCCTCGATCACGGCGCACTGCTCGTCGGTGGGCCTCGGCATGCCGAGGGCGTCGGCCAGTTCGAGTGCGCCGATCATGCGCTCACCGCCCTGATCACATGGATGCGGCATGCCCCGTGCGACCAGGGGTCGAGACAGTGCGAGCCGATGCGGGCATCGACGTGTGCCGCGGCCATGCCGGAGGCATCCGTCAGGATGCGGTGGCGGAACGCCTCGAGTTCGGATGGCGATCGGGGGGCCTGGGTGTGGTCAACGAAGTTCTTGCCCTTACTCGCCTTCGACACGACGAGCAGGCGGGCACCCCCGGGCGTCGCGTCGTCGGGAACACCGGCAACGAGGCCGGCGTCGAAGGCCAGTTGGTAAGCCCCGAGCTGGGCATTCTCGTCGATCTCCGCCGCTGTGTAGACCCGCTTTCCGGTCTTGAGGTCGACGATCATGACCGATCCGTCTGGATAAAGCTCGACCCGGTCGATGGTTCCTCGCAGCACAGCACGGTCGACCTCGAGTTCGAAGCCCGACTCGGCACCGAGAAGCGCCCCGTTCTGCCGATCGAAATCGGCGAGGTAGGTGGAGAGGCGGCCGACGAGTTGCCGCGCCTCTCGGCGCTTGATCTCGCTGAGCCACGCCGACTCGAAGTACAGCTCGTTCCACCGGGAATCGACGAGCTCGAACAGAGCACCTTCGCTGGTGTCGGGATCGACAGCGGTCGTGGAGGCCTCCATGGCCTCGTGAATCAGCGTGCCGACCTGCGACGACGCATTCGACGATCCTCCGCCGAGGTGGTCGATCAGCCAGTTCAACGGACAGGTCTCGAACGACTCCATGCGAGACGGCGAGACGGTCACCCGCGCGTCGTCATCAGACAGGTCGACGAGCGGACCGTTCGAGCTGACCCCGGCCAGCCCGTACCACTCGGCCGGATGCGCCCCGGGAATGGCCTCGCGGGCCAGCGCGGCGAGGGCGGATGCGGCCTGAGAGTCGCCTCGTGCCGACACCGTGCGCCTGAGCACGCCGACAAGTCCGCGTAATGACAATGGTGTTCGCGATACGGCCGTGGGATCGGGTTCGGGCAGCAGACGGAACAGCGGTGACGGCGCGTGGTCGTCGTCGTCGACCGCCGTGACGAGCAGCTCGGCCGACGCGCGGGAGACCGCCTGGGCGAACATTCGGAGCTCGTCGTGCAGGACCGCCGTTCTCTGATCGAGTGCCGCCGGATTTTCACCCCGCCTCACCCCCTCGAGCGCGTCGGCCCCGAGGAGCGTGCCGCGAATGCGCAGGTTGGGCCAGACGTTCTCTTGAACGCCGGCGACGACGACGAGCGCGAACTGCGTGCCGATCGCGCCCGCGGGTGATGTCACCGTGACGGCGCGGCCCGATGCGCCTCGCGCGAGGGTGTCTTCGGGAACGTCTACGTCGAGAAGCTGTTCGAGAAAAACGGTGGCCGGTGCCTCGGGCGACCTCTCGACGAATCTCTTGGCCGACGAGAAGAGCGAGACGACGGCGTCGAGATCGTGTGCCACCTCATCGGCGACGAGGCCGGTGCCGAGCGATTGCGTACGCCAGGGCTCCGCGACCCCGCTGGTCTGCCAGATCTGCCACAACAGTTCCTCGACGCTCGCCTCTGTCGACGCGGCCTCGCTGGCACGCGCGATCATCGAGGCGAGCAGGCGGGCCTTTCGACCGAGTCGTGGCTCGATGCGAGCGAGCACGAGCGGCAGCTTCAGGGCCTCGACGAGGAGCTCGGAGCCCGTGCGGTGTCCGCCGGATTCGAACTCGAGCTGCCGAAGCGCTCGCTTCAGACGTCGCAGCAGCACGGCATCGGACCCGGCGAGGGGACTGAGCAGCAGAGCCTCGGCGACCTCGCCGGTCAATTCACGTCGCCCGAGTGCGACTTCGAGAATGGATGCGAAGGCGCGCACGACGGGTTCGTCACGCAGTGCGACGCGCGCCCGAGAGACCCTCGTGGGCACGTCGAACGCGGCCAGGCCCCGATCGAGCGGCGCGATCTGGGATCCGCTGCGAACGATCACGGCCATGTCGTCCCAAGCGACGTTCTCGAACACATGCGCCTCCCGCAGCCGACGCGCGATCACCCCGATCTCGTCGGACGGGCTGGTGGCGAGCACAGCCGCAACCCGGGGTCGAGCTCGCGAGTGCGCCGGCTCGTCTGCGGCGACCGCGCGTCGCTGGCTTCCGGATCGGGCCGTGCCGATTCGTGCCGTCACATCGGCGACCAGAGAGCGCAGCTGGGGCCCGTGACGATGCACGACGTCGAGTACGACCGGCGGCCCCGTGGCAATGCGGAGGTACTCGCCGAGACGTGCGAGCGCGTCGGGATGGGCCCCTCTGAAGGTGCCGGTGCTGATGTCGGGGTCGCCGAAGGCGATGACCGTTACACCGCGGCGTGCGAACTCGCGAACCAGCGTGAGCGTCGCCAACGTCGACTCCTGCGCGTCGTCGAGAACCAGGAGCCGAAGGCGCGCGAGCGAACCGACCGCCGCAACGAGCCCATCGGGTGCAGACTCGCCCTCGCGAAGAAGCACGGCCGCCTCTCGGGCGAGTTCTGCCGAGTCGAAGCTGCGATCGCGATAGCTGTTCTTGACGCTGTCGTACCCGTCGACGAACTGGGCGGCCGCACGCCATTCTGGTCGGCCGGTGCTTTCGGCGAGGTCGGCGAGGCGCTCCGGCGTGGTGCCCGTCTCGACCGCGCGCATCATGAGGTCGCGCAGCTCGGTGCGGAAACCCCTGAGACGCCGCACGTCTTCGCCGAGGTGCTGCGGCCAGGCGGGGCCGGTCGCGTCGGCGATGTCGCCGGCGAGCAGCTCGGAGATGATCTGGTCTTGCTCGGCACCGGTGAGGAGCGCGGGAGGCTCCTGCCCTCGGACCGCCGCCACGCCTCGCACTATCTGGAACGCGATCGAGTTCGCCGTGCGGGCCAGCGGCCCGTTCGACGAAACCCCCAGGCGCAGGGCCAGGCGATCGCGAAGTGTGGTTGCGGATGCCCGCGTGGGCGTGATGACCAGAACCTCGTCGGGCGAGAATCCGCGGTTGTGCACGCGATCGTAGAGCAGTTCGACCAGTGCAGTGGTCTTGCCGGTTCCGGGCGCCCCGATGACGGCGCAGCTGACGAATTCGTCGAGTGCCAGCAGGCGTGACTGTCCCGGGTCGAGGCGTTCGGGCCGATCGATTTCCACGACAGTAAAGCTAACGCGTGCCGCCGACACCGGTGCGCATCCGGTGTCGGCCCTGTTCGCTCTCGGCGAGCCGCCTCGACCCTCGATCGGCATGCCCGACGGTGATTCTGTCCTAATCTGGACGCATGGCCCCAGAGCGGGCCGCAGCATTTGTGAAAGGTAGTCCTGGTGGATATTCGAATCGGCATTGCACACTCCCCCCGCGAAATCAGCTTCGAGTCGAGCCAGGCGGCGGCCGACATCGAGAAGGCCGTGGCCGACGTCTTGGCCGGCACGTCGGGCCACCTGTCGCTGACCGACGTCAAGGGCACCGTCTATCTGGTTCCGGCGACCACGCTCAGCTACGTCGAGATCGGTGCCGAAGAGGCGCGTCGCGTCGGCTTCGTGCTCTAGCCCGTGGAACTGCTCTTCATCACGCTGACCGGCGCCATCCTGGGCCTCGTCGCGCGGTACAGCCTCTCTCATCGCGAGAACCACGGCGTTGCGCTCGTTCCCGCCATCGGTGCCGCCGTCGCGGCCGTCGTCTGGGTGGGTCTCACCTGGGCGGGGCTCTCGTGGGATGGCGGCTGGATCTGGGTGATCAGCCTGGTGGTGACTGCCGCCGTGGTCGTCATCGCCGATCCTCTGATAGGCATTTACCGCGAGCGCGCAGACATCGCACGCTTCGTCGCTCTCCGCACACCTGCGGCCGCGAAGTAGCCGGGTGGCATCCCTCGCCGAAGCCGAGGAGCTCGATGCGCACGACCCGCTGGCGTCGCGGCGCGAGCTCTTCGTCGGCTCCGACGACCCGTCGATCGTCGCCTATCTCGACGGCAACTCGTTGGGTCGGCCGCTCCGGGCCAGCGCAACGCGCCTCGCATCCTTCGTGCCCGACGCCTGGGGCAGCCGCCTCATCCGTGGCTGGGACGAGGAATGGTTCGACCTGCCGCTCGCCCTGGGCGATCGCATCGGGGCCGTCACACTCGGCGCGGCTCCCGGCCAGGTCGCCGTCGGCGACTCGACGACCGTCCTGCTGTACAAGCTCATTCGCGCGGCGGTCGACGCACGTCCGGGTCGACGCGAGATCGTCGTCGACACCGATAATTTTCCGACCGACCGCTACCTCGTCGAGGGCATCGCGGCCGAACGGGGACTCGCCCTTCGCTGGATAGAGTCCGACACTCGCGGCGGGGTCACGCCGCTGCAGCTCGAGGCCGTACTCAGCGACCAGACAGCCCTCGTCCTGCTCTCCCACGTCGCCTACCGGTCGGGTTTCCTCGCCGACGTACCAGCGCTGACAACCCTCGCCCACGGCGCGGGCGCGCTCGTGCTGTGGGATGTCTGCCACTCGGTCGCGAGCGTTCCGATCGAACTCGACGACTGGGGCGTGGACATCGCCGTCGGCTGCACGTACAAGTACCTCAACGGCGGGCCCGGGTCGCCGGCGTTCGTCTATGTGCGGCGCGACCTGCACGAGCAGCTCGTGCAACCGATCCAGGGTTGGATGGGACACGCGGCACCCTTCGAGATGGGTCCCGGATACGCTCCTGCACCGGGCATGCGCCGTTTCTTGAGCGGCACACCGTCGATCGTCGGCATGCAGGCACTCCCCGACATGGTCGACCTCATCGACGAGGTCGGCATGCCCGCGATCCGCACCAAGAGCGAGACGCTGACCCGGTTCGCCATCGAGGCCGTCGACGACTGGCCCGCATCCTGGGGCGTCGAAGTCGCGACCCCGCGAGAGCCGGGCCACCGGGGCAGCCACGTCACCATCGAGCATCCGGCGTTCGAGCGGATCACCGCCGAACTCTGGCGCCGCGGCGTCATCCCCGACTTCCGCGCGCCCCGGGGCATGCGTGTGGGGCTGTCACCCCTGTCGACGAGCCACGTCGAGCTGTTCAACGGCCTCGAGATCGTGAAGCAAATGCTCGTCAGGCGGTGAGTCCGAGTCCGTCCATGCGACGAGTGTGTGCGGCGATCACCTCGGTGAAGACCGGTTCGATGCGCTGTTCGTCGGAGTTGCGGTTGTCGCTGTGGAGAATGGCCGACCGCGCGATGAGCAGGGTGTCCCCGACCACGCGCCGGCCCCACATGGCGAGTTGAGACGCGAGCTTCGGATCGCTCGCGATGCCGTCGGCGACGATCGTCGCGATCGCCTGGCGACCGCTCTCGGCGTCGAGGATCTGCACCATGCGCGGGCCGGAGCCGTTCTCGAGCCCCGCGGCGAGGTGGATGAAGAAGTCGTCGAGGATCCCGGCGCTGACGTAGAGGCTCGTCAACGCTTCGTACCAGGTGGCCCCCGCCACGACCTCGCGGTAGTCGTCGATGGCGGCGGCGAAGGGCTGCATGATGACCGCGGGATCGTCGACGTGGCGCCGGATCTCGGCGACGAGGCGCTCGTGCTTGTCGAGGGCTTGGCCCGCAGCCGGGCCGAGGGACTCCTTGTGCGCGACGGCGGGCGCGAGAGTCACGATGCGAGACAAGGATTCGAAGAGTGAGAGCTGGATGTACGCGGCTTGCCCGAGGTACGGCAGGAGGGCCGGCGTGAGCTCCGCGAGGTTCACCCGCGGCAGTTGTACGGCCTCTCCGCGGGGCTTCAGGCGAGGCACCTCGAGGCGCACCTGGGGCCGGCGAAACGTGAACACCCTCGTTAGCCTAGCGGCGCGCCGCACCCGCCCACGGCCCTGACGCGTCCATATCGGCGCGGATCCAGTAAACTCGAGGCAGCCCTGACACGAATCGGGGCGTCTACGCCGCCCGCCAGGCGCCATCGCCGGCCTCCGACGCGCAGGGGACAGACCATTCACGTGTCCGTTCTCCCGTCGCGACCATTCTCTCCAGCGGCGTAGCCCGATAATTCATGACAGGGCATCACACAGTGACTTTCACCGATCTAGGCGTCGACCAGGACATGGCCGACGCCCTCGCCAGCACGGGCATCCTCGAGCCATTCCCCATCCAGACGCAGACGATTCCCCTGGCCCTCGACGGCCAGGACATCATCGGACAGGCCAAGACGGGCACGGGCAAGACCTTCGGATTCGGCCTCCCCCTCATCCAGCGCCTCGGGCTCACCCCCGAACCCGGCGTTCAGGCACTCGTTGTGGTTCCGACCCGCGAGCTCGCCGTGCAGGTCACCGAAGACCTCACAATAGCGACGTCGAACCGGGCCACCACCATCGTCTCGATCTACGGCGGCAAGGCCTACGAAGGCCAGATCGAGCAGCTCAAGGCCGGCGCCCAGATCGTCGTCGGCACTCCCGGCCGCCTCCTCGACCTCGCGGGCCAGCGTCTGCTAAACCTCGCCAACGTGCGCGAGATGGTGCTAGACGAGGCCGACAAGATGCTCGACCTCGGCTTCCTCGCCGACATCGAGAAGCTCTTCGCCCAGACGCCCGCGACGCGTCACACCATGCTCTTCTCGGCGACCATGCCCGGCCCGATCGTGGCCCTGGCGCGTCGCTTCATGTCGAAGCCCATCCACATCCGCGCCACCGACCCCGACGAGGGCCAGGTGCAGGCGCAGATCAACCACCTCATCTACCGCGCGCACAACATGGACAAAGACGAGGTCATCGCCCGCATCCTGCAGGCCGAGGGCCGCGGCAAGACCGTGATCTTCACGCGCACGAAGAGGGCGGCCGCGAAGCTGGTCGAGGAGCTCAACGATCGCGGCTTCAACGCGGCGGCCGTGCACGGCGACTTGAACCAGGAGCAGCGCGAGCGAGCCATGGCCGCGTTCAAGGCCGGCAAGAAAGACATCCTCATCGCCACCGACGTGGCTGCTCGAGGCATCGACGTGCTCGACGTGACCCACGTCATCAACCACACGATCCCCGAAGACGAGAAGGCCTACCTGCACCGCGTCGGTCGAACGGGGCGCGCCGGCAAGACGGGCATCGCGGTCACGTTCGTCGACTGGGACGACCTGCACAAGTGGGCCCTCATCAACCGTGCGCTCGAATTCGGCCAGCCCGAGCCCACCGAGACCTACTCGTCGAGTCCGCACCTCTTCGCCGACCTCAACATCCCGGCCGGCACGAAGGGGCGCCTGCGGCCCGCATCCCCCAAGTCGGATGCGCCGGCCGCAGACCGCGCCCCCAGGGGTTCAGGCGACTCGCGTCCGCCGCGCACCCGGTCGCGCGCGCCGCGTGCGGCCGGTCACGAATCGGGCACCGCGAATGCGCCGCGCACATCGTCGGCCGACGGAGCGGGCACCCACACGGGTACCGGTCCCGAGCATCACGACGGCAACAGCGCTCCCCGTCGCCGCACCCGTCGCCGCACTCCGCGGGCCGCCGAGTAACCTGCAGTTTCTAGTCGGGCAGCACGGGCTTTGAGCCCGTGCCGCGCGCGACGAGACGTTCGAGCACCTCGGGCGCCGTCTGGTTCTCGCCCAGCAGGTTGGGCTTGCCCGCTCCGTGGTAGTCGCTCGACCCGGTGATCGCGAGGTCGAACTTCGCCGCAAGTTCGCGAAGCCTCACCTTGCCGTCGCTCGTGTTCTCCCTGTGGTCGATCTCGAGCCCGAACAGGCCGGCGTCGACCAAACGCGAGAGTTCCTCTTCAGTCACGACCCCGTCGCGCCCTCGCGTGGCCGGATGCGCAATGACCGGAACGCCGCCCGCCTCCACGATGAGTTCGACGCCGGTCAGAGGATCGGGCGCGTAGTGCGGAAGGTAGTAGCCCGCCCGCCAGTGCAGGATTCCGGCGAAGGCATCGCTCCTCGTCAGGGAGTGCCCCTTGGCCACGAGCGCGTCGGCGATGTGCGGCCGTCCGACCGTCGCGCCGTCCTGAGTCTGGGCAAGCACGTCGTCCCAGCTGAGGTCGTAGTCTGCCGCGATGGCCTGCACCATGTCTTCGGCGCGCGTGAGCCGGGCCGAACGGATGCGGGCGGTCTCGGCCACGAGACCGGCGCTGTTGGGATCGAAGAGATAGGCGAGCATGTGGATGCTCGCATACCCCCGTCTCGTAGACAGCTCCATGCCGGGAATCAGCGCGATGCCCGAGCGGCGAGCCTCGACCGAGGCGGACTCCCAGCCTGCCGTGGAGTCGTGATCGGTGAGGGCGACAGTGCCCAGTCCGGCGACAGCCGCCGCACGCACGAGGTTCGCGGGCGTCTCGGTGCCGTCGGAAGCACTGGAATGGGCGTGCAGGTCGATCGGCCCTGAAGGGAATACGGATGCCATCCGCCCATCGTACGAGTTCGACGCCGGAGGCTCGCCGCTACGATGAGCGAATGATCTCGACTGTCCGCGAGGTACTCAGGCTCGCGGGGCGCACCTGGCCGCTGTTGCTCGTCTGGTTTCTGGGCGGCTGGATCGTGCGCTGGGTGGTCATCCGGATCGCCGCCGAACTCGGGGCGATCGACTCGACACTGGGCCTCATCGTTCTTCCCCTCGCCGTTCTCGCGCGACTGGTGTCGTACATCGGAATGTTTCTCGTTCTTCGCGAGTCCATGCCCGCCTTCACCCGGCTCGCGCGCGGAAACGTCGCCGACGACTCCGCCGAGGAGGTCGCGCTCGGCTTCCGAGACATTTTGCTCTCGAGCGTTCTCGTCTTCTTCGCTCTCTACTCGGCGATGGACCTCATGCGCCAGGACGTGCTGCAATACGCCGGACTCGCGATCGAGTCCGACAACTTCTTCACGTACGCCGAATCGGGCAATACGGTGCTGTCGGTCACTGCGACTCCCGCGTCGATCGCCGTGGCCGTGATCGCGTTCGTCGGTCGCTTCGTGCTCAAACGCATGCGGTCGCGGCTCCCGGGCTGGACCACGATCGTCACCGTGTATCTCGAGGCGGTCTGGGTCTTCATCGCGGTGAATGTGCTGTCGAACCTATTCAGCGTCGTTCCCGACTGGATCGACAGCCGCCGGTTCATCCGGTCGCTCGACGAACTGAGGCAGACACTGATCGACAATTCGTTGACGCTGAGGCTGGCGTGGGACGGCGCATCCTGGGTCTGGAATTCGAGCAGCGAGATCGTCTTCCTCGCCCTCGCATGGCTGCTCGTGGCCGGGGTGGTCTACGTGCGCTCGCTCACAACCTCACGTCTCGAGCTCCGCCGCCGCGCCCGCCCCGTCGGCATCCTGTTCGGGGCGACCAGATCGTCGACCCCGGCAGCCCTCGCGCGCCGGGCCCGGCCCTTGTTCGACGACGCCATAGAGATCGCCAAGCCCCTGCTGCTGAGCGCGCGGGTCATCCTGCGAGGCGGCGTCGCCTTTCTGGCCGTCTATGTGTTCGCGTACGCACTCTGGGTGAGCGTCGGCGACTGGGTTCTCGCCGGCGTCTATGCGGCGATCGGGCCTCATCCGTATGGATGGTGGATGGCGACCGATCAGCCGATCGGCTTCTTCATCGACCTGCTCGTGGAGCCCGTGCGCATCACCCTGCTCGCCGTGGCATTCGACTTCTGCCTGCGTTCGTCGCCCCGGGCGGCAGACGTCGCGATCGACGACATGTCCGCAGACGTCGACGCGCTGGAGCTGCCAGACGGCGAGAGCTCCAGCTCGAGGTAGTTCGGCGACTGCCCGACCTTCTCGATCACGACCCACGAACCCGTATCGGCGGCACCGCTCGGAAGCGTGGCTGCGACGACGAGCCGGTAGGGCTCCCCCTCCGAATCCGCGCAGGTCGTCTGGGCGTCACCCGTCGAGGGAAACTCTCGGGGCAGGTCGACGTTCGCGTTCCACGTGCGCCGCTCTGGATGCTGTGGGCTGGTAGCAGCGATCTGCAGGGTGCACGAGTCGGCGGGATGGTCGCTCGGCGCGACCTCGAGAATCGCCACGATGAGGTCGAGCTCGGGATCGAGTTCGAGCTCGTCACCGCCCTCGGTGCCGCCGCGCACGATCACCGTGTCATCGACGACAAAAGTTGTTGCGCCGTACACGCCGCTCTCGCCGGTCGGCACTGTGATCGCGTGCGAATAGAGCCCGTTCTGGTAGTCGAACCATTCGCTCGAGGAGGTGACGATCACCGTTGCGGGCAGCAGTACTGCGAGGGCGAGCACGGGCCATCTGTTGCGGCGCCACCACGACGGTTCGGATGCGACGGGCCCGCCCGACAGGCCGGTCGTCGACCCGGCGTCGCCGGGCGATCCGACGTGACGGTCGTCGCTCACAGGACACGGTCCACGGGTCGGGACACGACGACATCCGACTCGACGGGCAGGTCTCGCAGGTCGACTTCGATCACGAGCCGCGAGTCGAGTATCGCCTCGTACGACGAGTTGATGCCCACCTCTGCCCGGGCCGCATCGGCCGACGCGAGCGCGGCGCCGGAGACCTCGAAGAGGATGACGCCCGATGATGCGATGCCCGGTCTGACGAGACCGTCGTCGAGCGTGACCAGGGAGAGGCGCTCGGTCGCATAGTAGGTCGTGTCGCCGATCGTCAGTGTCGGCCTGTAGAGCGACGAGGGTTCGACGGTGGCGGCTATGTCGGCTTCGACGACGACCCACGTTCCCGTCGTCTCGCCTGTCCAGTCGCTGTCGGCCGTCGTCGCGTCGATCGACGACGCGAGGCGCACCGATGTCACCGACCCGCTGAGCGTTCTGCCGGTCACAACGTCGCCGATCGCCCCGCGTTCGGTGAACGGGGCGTTGATGTCGTCACCATGGGGCGTGATTGCATAGACCACCACTGTGGCAGCCAGCGCGACGACGACCGTCAGCCCCGAGAGCAGCGCCCGGCGCGCCACCCGGAGGCGGGCGGTCACGGCGCGCCCGCCGAGGTGTCGTCGGTGGCGCCGGGCTCGCGGGTCACGTAGTCGAAGCCGCGGTCCTTGATCACGAGCGGCACCTCGGCAGTCACCTTTGGATCGTCCCAGGAATCGTCGAAGAGGAAGCCCTCTCTGAGGGTCTTGTCGAGGATCCGCACAGTGATCGGATCGCCCGCCGCGAACGTCGACTCCCAAACCTCCCACAGCAGCAGCACCGACTGTTCGACGCCCGGCTGCAAAACAGGATTCGTCGAGGACTCGCCGAGTCGGATGACCTGGTCGGCCTGCGGCTCGCCCTCCGCGCCCGAGAGCCCCGTGACCAGCACGTTGTCTTTCACCGTGCTCACGGGCGTGTTCGACACGTTGGTGACCAG
>NZ_CAXVWM010000080.1:0-43684 GCF_964263775.1 Agreia sp.
CGGCAGATGGGCAACACGCCGCAGGCGTTCTCGCACCTCGCCCTGGTGAGGGCTGCCGATGCGATTGCCCGCCATTCGCCGCCCACCAGCGAAGAGAGCTGAGCGTCGCGACGCCGCGCACCGCTCATTCAGCACGCCCGACGCCAGCGTCAGTCGGCCGTCGGTCGCTGGCGCTGCTGCTTGGTCTCGGAGCGCCGCTTCTTGCCCGCGAGGTGGCGCCTGGCCGATCCACGGGTCGGTTTTGTGGCTCTGCGAAGAGCGCCGGGAGGCGCGAGCGCCTCGCGCACGAGCTCGCCGAGGCGTTCGAGAGCCGTCTCGCGATTGCGCAATTGCGAGCGCTGCCCCGACACCGTGATCGTCACCCGTCCAGCCACGAGTCGCCGATCCAGGCTGCCCACGAGTCGCGCGCGCAGCTCGTCGCTGAGCACAGCCGAGTCGGCCACGCTCCACGACAGCTGCACACGGCTGTCTGATGTGTTGACGTGCTGGCCCCCGGGACCCGACGATCGGGAGAATCGCCAGCTCAACTCCGATGCCGGGATGGTGAGGGCGGGAGTCACCTCGAGATCCATGCAGCAAGGTTCGCACGAACTCGAAACTCACGCTCGTTCTGTGCGCGAGACCCGACAGAATAGACGGCATGTCCCCCCGTCGTCGTGCCGTTGTGCGCACAACCGCAGCAGTGGTCGTCGCCGCGCTCGTTCTGAGCGTGAGCGGTTTTCTGGTCTACGCGAACGTCACCTCTCCCGCCGAGCGGCGACCTCTGTCAGAAGTGGCCGACGACCCGGCGATCTCGATCGACTACAGTCGCGATGCGGTCGTCCTCACCCCGGCATCCGACGCCACCGGTCAGGGACTCGTGTTCATCGCGGGCGCGAAGATCGAGCCCGTCGCCTATGCCTACAAGCTGAGCGGCCTGGTCGACGCCGGCTTTACGGTGGTCATCGTGCGTCCGTTCCTCAACCTCGGGCTCTTCGAGACCCGACCGCTCGCCGACTTCACGGCCCTGGCCCCGGATGTCACGGCGTGGTTCGTCGGCGGACACTCGCTCGGCGGCGTGAAGGCGTGCACGTACGCCGACTCCCCCGACGTCGCAGGTCTCGTGCTCTTCGGTTCCTACTGCGCGAACGACCTCTCTCAGGCCGACCTCGTGGTCGTGTCGCTCTCGGGCAGCGACGACGGCCTGAGCACCCCCGCCACCATCCAGGCCAACCGCGACAAGCTCCCGCCGAGTACGACGTTCGTCGAGATCGAGGGTGCCAACCACGCCGCCTTCGGCGACTACGGAACGCAGGCGGGCGACGGCACCGCGTCGATCGGAAGCGCCCAGATGCGCGACGCCATCACCGAGAGCCTGACGAAGGCCCTGCCCTGAGGCGTGCACGCGGCCGCTGTTCCGCCGACGATCGCTGACGCTGCTGCGCGGTTGTGACCCACCGAAGATCAGGCGGGCCGGATGTCGGTGGTGACGGCCAGGGCGCGGCCCTGCTCGAACTCGGTCGCGAGACTCTCCAGCGCGCCGCCGGCGATCGCGAGCGAGTCCGATCCGAGGAGTTGGTGCAGCGGCGATCCATCCGTAGTGGCCACCGAGATGATCGCTGCAGCCGCTCTCCTGGGGTCGCCCAGCTGCGTTCCCGGCATGGCCTGGTGCGCCGTGGTCATGGCGCGGATCGTCGCATACCCGTCGGCGGTGTTCGACGGCAGGCCAAGGGACTGAGGCCTGAGAAAGTCCGTCTGCATGTATCCAGGCTCTACCAGGTTCACTGTGACGCCGAATTCCGCGAGCTCCTGGGCCAGCGACCCGCTCAGGCCTTCGAGCGCATACTTCGCGGCGCAGTAGAGACCCCAGCCGGGGAAGGTCGTGAGGCCGAGAATCGACGACACGTTGATGATGTTGCCGGTTCTGGCGGCACGGAGGTCCGGCAGGATCGCGCGAAGGACGTTCCACACCCCGAAAATCTGCACATCGAACATCTCACGCGCCTCCGTATCGGAGGTCTCTTCGATGGCGCCGAGAAAGCCGTAGCCGGCGTTGTTCACCACGACATCGAGGCCACCGAATCGGGCCCTGGCTGCGCCGACGGCGTGGGCGACAGCGGCCTCATCCGTCAGATCGAGGGCCAGCGGCAGCAGGCGGCTCGTGTCGACAGCGCCGAGAGACTCGACGAGACGATCGATCGACCGGGTGGTCGCTGCGACGTTGTCGCCTCGGGCCAGCAGCTGCGTGACGAGTTCGAGGCCCAGCCCGCGGGAGGTGCCGGTGACAAACCAGGTCGCGGTGGATTGGGGAAGGCTCATGAGAGGTTGCTCCTAAGAAGATGCGACGGGCACCGGATGGTGCCACCATTCGAGTCTTCGACAGAAAGCGACGTGATCGCGTCGCACATCAGGGATGGCTTCTCCCGGGGTGCGGAAGGCTAGGACGAAGCGACCAAGGCGAACCCACCGTGGCGGATGCGACACTCGAATCATGTCGGAAAGGAACCGCGAGCTCGCTGACTTTCTCACGCGCGCCCGCAGCCAAGGAGACCCCTTGCGGGCAGGCCTCCCATCAGACGGGCGGGTGAGACGCGTCACAGGTCTCCGCCGCGAAGAGGTAGCCCTTCTTGCCGGAGTCTCAACTGACTACTACACCCGGCTCGAACAGGGCCGGAGGATCACACCATCTCCGGGCGTCATCGACGCCATCGCACGGGCCCTGGATCTCGATTCCGTGGGGCGCGCCCATCTCGGGCATCTGATCGGTGCGGCACCCGGCCGCGTCTCGCGCACGACTCCAGCTGTGCAGCGGGTTCGCCCTGGGCTGCATCAACTCATCGACGGATTGCAGGAACAACCAGCGCTCGTCGTCGGTCGCAGGATGGAAATCCTTGCTTCCAACGGACTCGCCCGGGCGCTGTTCTCGGACTTCGAGGCCATCACACCGCGGAAACGGAACTACGCCAGGTGGTTGTTTCTCGACGACGCGGCCCGCGAGCTCTTCCGGGACTGGGACGTGCAGGCGCGGGCGGCCGTCGAGAATTTGCGCTTCGCCGCAGCGGACGAACCCGATGATGCAATCCTACGAGACCTCGTGGGTGAGCTCGCCGCCAGCAGCGGTGACTTCCGGCACTGGTGGACCGAACACCGTGTATATCAGCGCACTTTCGGGTCCAAACGTCTCCGTCATCCCCTCGTCGGCGACCTGACAGTCGAGTACGAGACGCTGACTCTGCCCGGGGATCCCGACCAGACCCTGTTCGTGTACACGACCGAACCCGGAACCGTCTCGAGGCAGGCGATGAATCTTCTCGTCAGCTGGATGCAGCCGACAGTCGCGATCTCGAGGGACTGATGTGCACCCCCCGGGACTTGAACCCGGAACCCACTGATTAAGAGATAGTTGCTCTGCCGTTAGTAGAGCTATTCAGAGTCAACAAACGTGTCGTCTTCGAGTGTGGCGCGAGGAACCCGAGCTAGCGACGGGCGAGGATGGTTCGGTGCTTTATGCCTTCATTGACGAGTCCTACACCGACGAGCGGTACTACGTGGCCGCTTTTGTGATCGACGAAGCAGACTTTGCGAAGCTCACGAATGCGATCAAGTCCTCGGCTCAATACGCGGAGGGTTTCGGAGTTACCCCGGGAACCGAGATGCACGCCTACGAGATGATGTCAGGGCGTGGCGGGTGGGAACCACTCAGAGGCAAGACGCGGGCGGCTCTCGCGATCTATCGAAATGCTCTCAAGCTGATTGCCGATCTTCCCGGGCGCATGTTCATCCGTGGCGTCGATGTTACCCGGCTCAACGCTCGCTACAGCTACCCTTATCCACCACACAGGATCTGTCTTCAGCACGTTCTGGAAGATGTCGACGAGTACGCGGGCAGACTCGGCAAGCAGGTCGTCGTCATCGCGGACGAGGTGCAGGACCAAGATGCTCATGCAGCTAGAGCAGAGCTGTATCAAACGATCGGAACCGGCGGATACAAGTCCAGTAGGTTGAGCAACATTTCGATGCCCATCACCTTCGGGTCATCCGCCGAATCACCCGGACTCCAGACGGCCGACCTCATCGTCTACCTCTACCGACGACTGGATGCCCACGTCGAGCGAGACGTACGAGCAAAACAGGCGGTCGAAAGACTCTGGGAAATCCTCAAGCCGTTACGGGGGGTCGTCTGGGTATGGAGCCCCTGACCCGTTAAGCATTGACCGGTCAAGCACGAACCCGTTAAGCACTAAAACCCCGCGGCGCGGGGTCTTAGGCAGACAACGCTCCGGTAACCGGCTCGTCGTAAGAACAAAATATCACAGAGCGGCAGTGCGCGCACAGATCATTGCACAGCCGGAAATTCTTTCAAATCTCGGACCTTCTGGTGCACCCCCCGGGACTTGAACCCGGAACCCACTGATTAAGAGTCAGTTGCTCTGCCAATTGAGCTAGAGGTGCCTAGGCGCAAAACTGCAGCGCCGAGGGAAAACATTACCATGAGACGAGAGCGTCGTGCGACGCGCCATCATCGAGGAGAACCATGACCGACACCGATACTCGCTTGTCCGCGGGAATGCCCGCCCCGGAGTTCACACTCCTCGACCAGGACGGTGCTGAGGTGTCGCTCAGCGACTTTCGAGGGCAGAAGACGATCGTCTACTTCTACCCCGAGGCCGACACCCCCGGCTGCACCACGCAAGCGTGCGATTTTCGCGACAATCTCAACTCGCTCGCCGGCGCCGGCTACCAGGTTCTCGGCGTCTCTCGCGACAAGCCCGCGAAGCTCGCCGCCTTCAGAGACCAGCAGAACCTCACTTTTCCACTGCTCTCAGACCCCGACAAAACCGTTCACGAGGCCTACGCCACCTGGGGTGAGAAGTCGCTGTACGGCAAGATCGTCACGGGAGTCCTGCGCTCGACGTTCGTGCTCGACGAGAACGGCCTCATCACCCTCGCCCTCTACAACGTCAAGGCGACCGGCCACGTGGCCTCGCTGCGCAAGAAACTCGGCGTCGACGGCTGACCCGGAAGGAGTCGACCCATGGAACGAGAGCGCGTCTTCGCCATGAGCTTTGCGCGCATCTACCCGCATTACGTGGCCAAGGCCGTGCGCAAGGGCCAGCAGGCATCCGATGTCGACCTGGTGATCCGTTGGCTCACCGGCTACAGCCAGGACGAGCTCGAGAGGGTCATAGCCGGCGGGGTGACCCTCGAGCAGTTCTTCGCCGATGCGCCCGCCTACAACCCGAACGCATCCCTCATCACCGGCGTCATCTGCGGCATCCGGGTCGAAGAGATCGACGATCCCCTTATGCAGAAGATCCGCTATATGGACAAGCTCGTCGACGAGGTCGGCCGGGGCAAGAAGATGACGTCGATTCTACGAACCTGATTCCGGCCGCGAACCGCGCGCGGGGCTAAGACACCCGGCGCGTGGCCGCGACGACGGACGGGCTCATGAGCAGCAGGATGGCCACCGCGGCCGGCACCAGCAGCGCCCACCCCAGCGACGGCACGGCGAAAACGCCCTGGAAGCATCCGATCGCCACCGCGATCTGCAGAAGCTGCCAGGTCAGCGCTGCGCCGCGCACCCACGTCTGCCGGCGCAGGAGGCCGATCGTCATCGCCCAGAGCGCGCATGCGAGACCGGCGGCGAGAAGCAGAATGACCACGGCGGATGCGAAGTCGTCGGGTACCTCCGTGGCCAACTCGACGACGAGCCAGATAGTTACGCCGGTCGCAAGCGCCGCCTCCGCCGCGAGTATGGCAGCCAGCACGAGCAGCAGAATCGGTCGTCGCGACGAGTTAAGAGCTGCCGGTTCACCCGAATTTGGCCCCGAATTCAGCGGTTCGCTCACAGCCGTTACCCCTAGAAAAGTCTTGATTTGCAAGTACCAGTATGCGACCATACTTGAGGTCAATGTTGCTCACAGTGACGTGGGTGAATGCAGATTTCTTTCTGCAGCAGTCCCTGCGCCGTTGACCTTCACCCGAATCTTAGGCCACGCCTTTTTTCTACACCCGTAGGCAGCCCGAGCTTCCGCACTAAAAGGAGCACCCCCATGGATTGGCGCGACAAAGCAGCCTGCCTCACCGCAGACCCCGAGCTATTCTTCCCCGTCGGCAACACGGGCCCGGCCGTCGACCAGATCGACAAGGCCAAGACGGTCTGCGCGCGCTGCACCGTGACCGAGATCTGCCTGCAGTACGCCCTCGAGACCGGTCAGGATTCGGGCGTGTGGGGTGGCCTCAGCGAAGACGAGCGCCGCGCCTTGAAGCGCCGCGCAGCACGCGCCCGCCGCGCCTCCTAAGCAGCACGGCTTTCGCGAGCCGCGGATCCCCGACCAGTCGTCCTTACCCGCGACAGCACGGGAATTCGCGGCTCGTTCGTGTGAGCGCGCCGTGCATCGACTCCGGCTAGGGCTTGGTCAACCAGCGGAACGGGATCTCGATCGTGACGACCGTGCCGGAACCCACCATCGTGTGCCAGTCGATCGTTCCACCCAGCTCACCCTGAATCAGAGTACGCACGATCTGCGTTCCGAGACCGGAGCCCACCTTGCCCTCCGGTAGGCCGGTGCCGTTGTCGCGCACCTCGACGGTGAGGTTCTCTTCGGAGCGCGTGGCCACGATCTCGACCTGGCCCTCCTGCCCGGCAAGCCCGTGTTCCACAGCATTCGTGACGAGCTCGGTGAGCGCGAGCGCGAGCGGAGTGGCGTACTCACTCGGAAGAATTCCGAAGCTGCCGCTCGACTTGGGGTGAACGGTCGTGTTGTGCGCCGAGGCCACCTCGGCCACGAGCAGCAGCACTCGGTCGAACACCTCGTCGAAATCGACGCGCTGGTTCAAACCCTCGCTCAGGGTGTCGTGCACGACCGCGATCGCCGCAACGCGGCGCATGGCCTGGGTCAGTGCGTCTTTAGCGTCGTCGGAGTGCGTTCGCCGGGCCTGGATGCGCAGGAGCGATGCCACGGTCTGCAAGTTGTTCTTGACCCGGTGGTGAATCTCGCGGATGGTGGCGTCTTTGGTGATGAGTTCACGTTCGGTGTGCCTCAACTCCGTCACGTCGCGGCACAGCACGATCGCACCGAAACGAGTGCCCTGAAGGCGCAGGGGAATAGCCCGAAGCGACACCGTCACACCCTTCGCCTCGATGTCCGTGCGCCACGGAGCACGGCCCGTGACCACGAGGGGCAGCGACTCGTCGACTTCGAGTCGACCGCCGAGGAGCGTCGTCGTGACCTCGGCGAGCGACTGGCCTTCGAGTTCCTCGGGGAATCCCATTCTGTTGAACGCCGAGAGGCCGTTGGGGCTGGCGAACGTGACGATGCCGTCGGCATCGAGCCTGATGAGACCGTCGGATGCGCGGGGTGCGCCGCGCCGCGGGCCGGTCGGCGCGCCCAGGTCGGGAAAATCGCCGGTGCCGATCATGGCGAACAGGTCGTTCGCGCACTCGTTGAAGGTGAGCTCCTGACGGCTGGGAGTTCGTGTCTCGCTGAGGTTCGTGTGCCGCGTGATCACGGCGATGGGGTTGTCGGTGGTTGTGCGGTCGTTCGGGGCGAGCCGCCGTAGCACGGGTACGGCGCGCACCCGGGTGGGCGTCTCCTCGTACCAATCGGGAGCCGCCGTGTCGACGATGACCGAATTGCGGAATGCTTCGGTGACCTGGGTATTCCACTCGGGCTTGATCTTCTGTCCGACGAAGTCGCGGTAGAAGAGGGTTGCGGAGCTCGACGGACGCGCGTGCGCGACGGCGACAAACGAGTCGTCTGCCGTGGGGACCCAGAGCACGATGTCGGCGAAGGCGAGATCGGCGAGCAGCTGCCAGTCGCTGACCAGGAGGTGCAGCCACTCGACATCGGCTTCTGAAGAGCGGCCCTGGGCAAGTACGAGATCACTGAGCGTCGACACCCTGCCTAGCCTAGGCGACGTGCGCGGAGCGTCTGCAGCGGGCCGCCCTTATGCCCCAGCCTCGCGGCTCGACGCGCCTCCTTTCGCGACGTGCCCTGCGCTGACGGAGGAAGGATGCTCACGTCGACGAGGTGTGCGATCGCGGTTCGAACGGGAGAACGAGGAGCCGCGTCGGAAATCGACTTGCCCGCGAGCACCGCCGCGTCGACCCCCGCCATGTCGAGCGGAATGAACACCGCGTCGTCGAGCCCGCCGAAACGCCTCAGGGTCTGCTGCACCTGGTGCTGGGCATTGCTGCCGACCGAGCTGGCGCGCAGTCGATTGATCACCACAGAGATCTCGGCCGTCTCGACCTGCTCCAGCAGATCGACGTGGGCCCTCAGAAAACGAGAGAGGCCGATCGGATCGGCCGCGCCGACGGCGACCACCCGATCGGCTTGTCGGAGGGCAGCCAGCGTTGCGGCGTTGCGCCGCGGCGCGAACATGTCGCTCGCGATCTCCTCATCTGTCTCGAGATTGAACCCGGTGTCGACGATCACGTAGTCGACCCATTGGCGACAGGCGCCGAGTACGGTTGCAACGCGATCCGCCCCGAGTTCCGGCCAGCGAGAAGCCCGTCCGATTCCGCTGAGGATCCAGAATTCTGCCCGCGGCGACGTGTAGCGCGAAGCGATCCGCTCCAATTCGGCCAGCGTCAGGCTGTCGCGCGATGCCAAACGGCACGCGGCGGCGAACGACGGCGACTCATCGAGCATGCCCAGACTCGGGGCGACAGCGCCCCCGTAGGTGTCGGCATCGACCAGGGCCACGGTCTTGCCCCGGAACGCGAGTTCGGCCGCGAGCTGGATGGCCACGGTCGTGCGCCCGGGCGCCCCCGCAGGGCCCCAGACGGCGATCACGCTTCCGGCGCCGCGCTGTGCGGCGGCGCCCCGGGGCACGGCCACTCCCCCGCGCAGCAGCAACTCGATCTCGCTCCACGGTGCGCGGGCGTCGACGACCTCGAACAATCCGAGCGACAGGGCGTAACGCCTGTCGGCATCGTCGGAGGCCACGGCCACCAGCCGAATGCCCGCGTCGTCAGCCTCGGCGAGCACCTCGAGCGAGAGGTGTCGACGGGTGGCCGACACGACGACGCCGTCGAGGTCACGCACCTTCATGTGGGCTATCAACTCATGGGCGGTGTCGACGCGCGCCACGATGTCGTGGTCTGCCCACGTAATCTCCTGAACGAGCCTGTCGGCCGCCGTGTCGTCGAGGCAGGTGATGACCGACAGCATCCCGGTCACTTCTCGACCAGCGGTTCGTTGTCGGGCACGATCGCGAGGGACGCCCCGTTCGCCATGGCCTCGAGAACGGATGCCACCGAGTCGCGTGGCACACGAAGTTCGACGTGCATCTCGGTGCCGGATGCGACCAGGCCGGTCGGTTCGATCACCGAGATGACCTCGGCCTGCGCCACGAGAACCACAGGGGCTTCGAACGTCGTGCCCGAGTCGGAGGCTGCCGACGCCCACAGGGTGACCCGAGAAGACTGATCGATGATCGATGGAACCGGACCGGAGACGGTCACGACCACCTGCGCATCGTCATCTGATCGAGCGTCTCCCACAGCACTGCTCGGCACGAGCTCGCCCTTCTCGACCGGCCGAACGACGACGGCCCCCTCGGAGGGGATGTCGGCGGGTTCGAGATACCGGTCGTCTGCCGAACCGAGGCGCACGTGGGCCACCGACAGGTCGTCGGCCGTGACTCGCTGCCCTGTGCTGAGGGTGGATGAGGCCACGTAGACCTCGACCGTCTGGTCGACGGTCGCCACCAACCACGTGACGCCGACTGCTGAGACCAGCACGAGCGCGAGCCCGACGAGGAAACGGGGATCGACGAAAAACGAACGATGCGTTCGAACAGTGGGAGCGGATCGGTCCATACGCACATCGTGCCAAGGTTCGACGACCCGCGGGAAAGTTATCCACAGGCGCGCTCTGTATGACGCCCGGGTTTCATAATTGAAGAATGAACGAACCCGATTCTCCTGATCGACTCGGTCGCTTTCTCACGCTCGCCGATACGGCCGAGGTGTTGAACGTGTCGGCGCGGCAGGTTTACGCCCTCGTCCGTTCGGGTGAGCTTCCGGCCATCAAGGTGGGCGCGAGCGGGCATTGGCGCATCGAGCGAGACGTGCTCGAGTCCTACATCGACGCGAAGTACGAAGAGAGCAGGCGCCTGAGCCTGTGGAACCAATCCGACGTAGCTCCCCTGCCTGAACTTTCAGACGGCCGCATCATCGGGCGGTGAACTATCCCACCGTCACCAGCACGACGCTGTCGAACACGACGAGTCGGTAGCCCACGACGTCGACCTCGCGCCGAGATGCCGCGACGTCGTGCACGGCGAGGTCGAAATGATCGCGGCCGACCCGATCGATTGTGCCGAACACCGTTTCTGTGGCCAGCGTCACCTTGACCGCGGTTCGACGACGGCAGAGGTCCCGAAGGAGAAACGCGAGACCCAGCCGGTCCGTGATCGCGCCAGGGCCCTCCTGCGCCGAACGGGGCTCGAGCGAATGACGGATCTGCCGTCGAGTGAGCGACACCCCCTGCACTGCGGTGAGAGGAACGATGCACTGCCGCTGCCGGGGCGCCGAGGTGCCTCCATCGACCGGGTCGATGTCGCCGGCGAGCCAGTCCTTGCCGATCGTCTTCACTGTGACCGACAGTCTCACACCTCCTGTCAGAACGAAGGCGATCGAATAGTTCGCTCCTCTCTCCGAGACGTTCACCAGTTGAAGAAGACGGTCACGCAGAGACAGTCGGCCGAGCCGGAGTCGCTCCTCTTCGTCATGAAGATCGTTCTCCTCGGCGTTGATGCCGTACTCGAGCTGGCTCTCGAGGTCGGAGAACAGGTGGTCCCATCGCATAGGAGGAACGGTAACGGGTCTCGGCTCTTCCGCGTCAAAGCTATCCACAGGGCACAAAGGCTTGTAGACACCATTGCGTTCAAGCTGGTTGAGTATCCGAATATCCCCCCGAGCGGGGGTAAAGGTACACCGAACGGATTGCCGAGAGACGCCATGCAGAGTCCCCTCACCGCACACGCGACCGCCGAGCAGTCCGTTGTGCGGGTCTCCTCAGTGCTTCGCGCGGTTCCCCCACTCGCCCCCGACGAAGCCGGCTCTGCTTCGGCCGAGCACGAGAACACCGAATACTTCGGAGCCCAGCCCGCCTCGACATCGTCGCTGCCGAATCCCGTGCCACTCATGGAGAACCTCGCCCGCTGCGTGCTCGAGGTACTGGCCGGTGCCCGCGACCTCGACCAGCTGTCGCGGTGGGTCGCCGACGACGTCTACCGTCATCTGCTGAAGCGCGTGGTGCTGTCGACCCGCGCGCGCCAGGCGCGCGGGGCACCCATCGGCCGGCCTTCATTTCGCATCGGCAACACCATCACGTGCGAGCCCGCCGACGGGGTGGTCGAGGGCGTCGTCATCGTGCACGGCAAAGCGCGCACCAGAGCCGTCGCCATTCGCCTCGAGGGCCTCGACAAGCGCTGGCGCGCGAGCGCGATCAACGTTCTCTGACGAGAAGCTCTACTTCTTCTTGCCCTGCTTGCGGCGGTCAGCGCGGTTGTTGGCGGCCGGCGCATTCGCCGGATGCGTGGCCTGCGGGCCCGAGGCGGGCCGCTTCGCGGCCTGCTGACCGGAGGCGGCGCCGGCAGCGGGTGTGGACGCTCCGCGGGAGAATGCCGACGCGACCGGGGCGGATTCCGCCTCGGCCTTGGCGGCCCGGGCTGTCGCGGCCTGTTCGATCTGGCCCTTCTGGTTGCGCACCTCGACGCCGCCCGAGTCGCTTGGAGCCGAGTAGCTGAGCTTCTCGGTGGCCGTCGAATCTTCGAGCCCCTTGGCCTGCACAACGGGGGCGTCGACCTCGCCGGCCGGAGCGTTGACCTGCACGTCGAGATTGAACAGGAAGCCCACCGTCTCTTCGCGGATCTGGCCCATCATCGACTGGAACAGTGCGAAGCCTTCGCGCTGGTACTCGACGAGCGGGTCGCGCTGCGCCATGGCGCGCAGGCCGATGCCGTCTTTCAGGTAGTCCATCTCGTAGAGGTGGTCACGCCAACGCCGATCGATCACAGAGAGGACGACCCGTCGCTCGAGCTCGCGCATGGCCGTCTCGCCCAGGGTCTCTTCGCGGTTCTTGTAGGCGAGCTGCGCATCGGAGAGGACCTCACGCCGCACGAAGGTGCGGTCGATGCGGCCCTTGCTGCCGCCGGCCTCGGAGACGACCTCGTCGATCGTGATCGATACGGGAAAGAGCGTCTTGAGCTCGGTCCACAGGGCATCGAAATCCCAGTCGTCGCCCGTTCCCGACCCCGCGTGGGTCTCGATCACGTCGTCGACGACGTCGACCAAAAATTTCTGCGCCCGGTCTTCGAGGTCTTCGCCCTCGAGAATGTGGCGGCGGTCGGAGTAGATCGCCTCGCGCTGACGGTTGAGCACGTCGTCGTACTTCAGCACGTTCTTGCGAATCTCCGCGTTGCGGCCCTCGACCTGGGACTGGGCGCTGCGGATGGCCCGCGAGACGACCTTCGACTCGATCGCGAGGTCGTCGGGAACATTGCTGCGACCCATGAGGCTCTCGGCCGCTCCGGCGTTGAAGAGACGCATGAGATCGTCGGTGAGAGACAGGTAGAAACGGCTCTCGCCCGGGTCGCCCTGTCGGCCGGAGCGACCTCGCAGCTGGTTGTCGATGCGACGCGACTCGTGGCGCTCGGTTCCAAGAAGGTAGAGGCCCCCGGCCTCGACGACCTTGTCGGCCTCTTCTTGCACGTCGGACTTGACCTGTGCGAACACGGTGTCCCACTCGGCCTCGTACTCGTCTGGAGTGTCGGCCGGGCTCAGACCGCGCGAGTTCATCTCGGCGACAGCGAGGAATTCGGCGTTGCCGCCGAGCATGACGTCTGTTCCACGACCGGCCATGTTGGTGGCGACGGTGACGGAACCGAGGCGGCCCGCCTGAGCGACGATCGCGGCCTCACGAGCGTGGTTCTTGGCGTTCAGCACCTCGTGCCGGATGCCCTTCTTGGCGAGCAGTCGCGAGAGGTACTCGCTCTTCTCGACACTCGTGGTTCCCACGAGCACGGGCTGACCCTGCTCGTGGCGCAGTGCTATGTCTTCGACGACCTGATCGAACTTGGCCTGCTCGTTCTTGTAGACGAGGTCGGACTGGTCGATGCGCTGCATCTTGCGGTTCGTAGGAATGGCCACGACACCGAGCTTGTACGTCGACATGAACTCGGCCGCCTCGGTCTCGGCCGTTCCGGTCATGCCCGACAGCTTGTCGTAGAGGCGGAAGTAGTTCTGCAGTGTGACCGTTGCGAGTGTCTGGTTCTCGGCCTTGACCGCGACGCCTTCTTTGGCCTCGATCGCCTGGTGGATTCCCTCGTTGTAGCGACGACCGGCGAGGATGCGGCCGGTGTGCTCGTCGACGATGAGCACCTCGCCGTTGAGCACGACGTAGTCTTTGTCTTTCTTGAAGAGCGCGCGTGCCTTGATGGCGTTGTTGAGGAACGAGATCAGGGGCGTGTTGGCAGACTCGTAGAGGTTGTCGATGCCGAGGTAGTCTTCGACCTTCTCGATGCCGGGCTCCAGAATTCCGACGGTGCGCTTCTTCTCGTCGACCTCGTAGTCTTCGTCGATGACGAGGCGGGTCGAGATGCCGGCGAACTCGGTGAACCAACGGTTGGCCTCGCCCGAGGCAGGGCCGGAGATGATGAGCGGGGTACGCGCCTCGTCGATGAGGATCGAGTCCACCTCGTCGACCACGGCGAAATTGTGACCGCGCTGAACCATGTCGCCCGCCTGCCACGCCATGTTGTCGCGCAGGTAGTCGAAGCCGAACTCATTGTTCGTGCCGTAGGTGATGTCGGCCTCGTATTGCACACGGCGATCGGCCGGGGTCTGTCCCGACAGAATGACGCCGGTGGTCATTCCCAGGGCGCGGAAGACGCGACCCATGAGTTCTGACTGGTAGCTCGCGAGGTAGTCGTTGACCGTGACGATGTGCACACCCTTGCTGGTGAGCGCGTTGAGATAGGCCGGCAGGGTCGCCACAAGGGTCTTGCCCTCTCCGGTCTTCATCTCGGCGATGTTGCCGAGGTGCAGAGCCGCGCCACCCATGAGTTGCACGTCGAAGTGGCGGAGGCCGAGCGTGCGGCGGGCCGCCTCCCGAACGGCGGCGAACGCCTCGGGAAGCAGATGATCGAGGCTCTCGCCGTCTTCGTAGCGCTTGCGGAGTGCAGGCGTCTCGTCTTTCAATTCCTCGTCAGTGAGGTCTTTGAACCCGTCTTCGAGGGCGTTGATCGCCTTCGCGTAGCTCTCGAGCCTGCGAAGAATGCGACCTTCACCGACACGAAGAACCTTTTCAAGAACTGAAGCCACAGAGAGTCTCCTACTGCTGATATTGCGGCGCACTTGGCCGACAATCCCAGCAATTCTAGCCTGCCTTGCCTGTGCGTCACCGGAACTGCACCTGAACCTGCGCCGAACGAGAGCGAAGGCCCGGCCCTGTGCAGGGCCGGGCCTTCGCCCTGCGAGTCGCGTGAGGCGAGATCAGCGAGCGGATGCTCCGGCTGCGGCGGCCGCCTCGATCGTGCCATCTGTCTCGGTCGCGTGGTCATCGAGACCGATCACCCCGTACTCCCAGCCCTTGCGCCGGTAGACCACGCTGGGGCGCAGGCTCTCGGCATCGATGAAGAGGTAGAAGTCGTGGCCCACGAGCTCCATGTAGTACAGCGCGTCGTCGACCGTCATGGGCGCCGCGGGGAACACCTTCTCGCGGATGACTACAGGGGTGTACTCCGTGTAGTCGTCGTCTTCGGAGTATGCCGGTCGTTCAGGCTCTTCCGCCCGGGGTGCGACGGCTCCGCTGCTGTCGACGCTGGTCAGAATCTCGGCATCGGCCGGCGTGATGTCGATGACGGCGAATCCGCCCGTCGACGCCTCTCGCAGCGAGACCGGGCGGTGCTTTCCCCGATGCACCTTCTTGCGGTCTTTGGCTCGGCGCACCCGTTCCATGAGTTTCGCCAGGGCGAGGTCGAAGGCCGCGTACTTGTCGCTTGCGGCACTCTCGGCGCGCACTATGGGGCCGGGACCGATCAGCGTGAGCTCGACCCGGTCGTCTCCCGGAGACGCGTTGGCCGAGTTGTGCCGACAGAGTTTGACCTCGAGCGCGAGCGCCTTGTCGGCAAGATGCTCGATCTTCTCGGCCTTCTCCGTTGCGTAATCCCGAAATCGATCGGTGATTCCTAGGTTTCGTCCGGTGATGTTGATTTCCAAGGCGATCTCTCCTAGTCCAAGACGCGGCGCCCGAGTCGAGGGCGATTGGATTCCGCGCCTTTTCCCCCACCGTAGACCTGCCGGCTGACTAAGTCACCGTGCAATTCACTGTTTGTTCTCTTGACTTTTGCCGTATGCGCGAGAGCCGCCGCGCCCCAGACCACGGCTCCCCCGGCCTCGGCCGCGCGGCGGCACTCGAGCAGGGTCGCCCCCGTCGTCACCACATCGTCGATGAGCAGCAGATGACGCCCGGCGAGCCGCGTAGAGCTGGCCTCGACAGACCCGGACAGGTTCGCCCAGCGCTCGTCTGCCGTGAGGGATGCCTGGTCGCGGGGTGCGCGGCGATAGCGCAGGCCGGTGGCCCGTCGGGGTTGCGGCCCCGCCCAGCGGAGGAGCGATTCGACCGGGTTGTAGCCGCGAACCCGGAAGGCGTGACGAGACGAGGGAACGACGAGAGTCTCCAGCCTCGCCCCCGTCGGTATGGCCGGTTCGAGCGCTGTGACCGCCTGCGCAAGCGCAGCTCCGAGAAGCCGACCCAGCGGTTTCGCGCCGTCGATTCGACCGCTTTCTTTCACGGCATGCAGCACCTCTTTCGGCACACCCGCGTAGCCGACGGCGAACCACAGGGGCAGCGCACGCTCATCGCGACCGACAGAGGTCGGCGCGCCGAGCATGTGACGGCCTACCCGCTGCGGCACAGCGAGCGCCGCGCGGCACGCAGCGCAGACGCCTCGATCAGGCGCGCCGCATCCCGCGCACTCGACGGGCAGGAGCACGGCGAGACCGTCGAGCAGGGCCGTCGAGATCGGGCCGGAGGCATCCATCGCTCGATGATGGCAGTCTGCTGGCGCCCGATCGGCGGTGGTCGTGACACCGTGGACAACCCGCTCTGCAGAGCGGCTGTGGAGAGCGCTCAGTACTGCGTGGCCAGCAGCGTGATGTCTGCCGCTCTGACCTGCCAGGTGTTGGCGCTCTGCTGCAGGATCGTGCCGTCGGAGGCGAGCACCCGCAGGCCGACGACATCGTTCGATCCCACCAGCGCTACGACCTCGGTCGCGTCGGCCAGCTCGGTGGTCGTGCCGCCGATCTGCTGCTGCACGATGGCGTTGTCGCCCGAAGACGTGAGTGTGGCCGACGCGACCGACAGGGAGTCGACCCACGTCGCATCCACGGCCGTGCCCGCACCCTCGGCCACATCGACGGGCTCACCGAGGCCCGTGGGCGTGCCGTCTTTGTCGCGGATCACCGAGGCGACCACGAGGCGGGGCTCGCCATCCATCGTGAGAAAGGCGAGCACACGCGCGCCGTCGCGCGACACGTCGAGCGACACGATCTCGCTCGCGCCATCCCAGGTGGCGGTGAAACTCGAGGCGGTGCGGCCGGCGGCCGCGACTCGAATGTCGAGGGGCGAACCCCGGGGAACGGTCCAGACGAAGCCCACGGGGTCGATGCTCGGCTCGATGAGGGCGGCCCTCTCGTCGATCAGCCCGGGTGTGGATGCGGGCGCGACCGCGTAGACACCGGCAGCCGTGCCGACCGCCGCGAGTTGCAGGCCGGGTACCGAATCCGAGAACGCGATCGACGTTGCCGACAGCGACGCCACGTCTTCGCTGATGCCCTCGATGGGGGTGAGCGAACTGCCGGTGAAGAACCCGAACTGGCCCGAGCGCAGCACGAGCGCCCTGCTGTCGACCCGGGGCGACGTGACGAGCGTGGGATCACCCGAGGTGGCGAGCGGAACCTCGGTGGAGTCGACGGTGACCCGCACGTTCGACACCCCGCTGAGCGCGAGCAGGCTTGCGCGCAACTGCACCTGCATACGACCGAGCGTCGCCTCGGTCGAATCGAGAACCGGGCCCGACAGGTCGACGGATGCGACACCGGCGTCGACCGGAACGCTCGTGACACCCGTTCCCTCGGGAAACGCGGTGACGACGGCGCCGGCCAGCCAGGCGGACGGGCCGGTGATCAGGGCCCGCGCGATGCGAGTTCCGGTATTGGATGCGACGCGCGGGAACCAGCGCACATCGGGCACCAGGCGTCGGTAGCTCGGGTCGAAGAAGTAGAGGGGATACGAGTTGTAGACCTCGGCGAACTCGGTCGAGAGCATCACGATTCCGTCGGGTGCCGCACTGATGCGCCACTGCCCGTTCTCTTTGACGAACGTGTAGCTGCGGGCCACCGGAGCCGCGGCGGGAATGGTGCTGTACTCGCCGTTGGAGTCGACCATGGCGACCGGGCTGAGCTTCAGATCGATCGAGGTCTCGGAGATCACCTGCGTGTTGCGGCCGCTCTGGTCGATCGTGACACCGGCGTCCGGCTTCCAGTCGTCGGAGAAGCTGCTGCTGAGAAACGACCTCGCCACCTCGAAGTTGTTGAGCGGATTCAACGCGGCGCGGATGAATCCCCTGAGGATGTCCTCCTGGCTCTCATCCGCTCCGGGGCCCGAGGGTTGGAAGATGATGTCGATCTCTTCGGTGGTCGAGATCGCGTCGCCCTTCTCGACGGGCCCGGAGTTGGGAATGCCGACGCACCCGGCCAGAAGCAGCACCGACAGCGACGCCACCGCGCCGATGACGGCCCGAAATCGCACACGCATCATGACTTGTCTCCGTGAAAGGCCTGTTCGTCGAACGCGTTCTGCGTCTGCGCCTCGCCGTCGGCATCGAGCGGCGGCAGGGGAAGGGGTGAGACGCCGATCGGCTTTCCCTTGACGCGCGGCAGCGTCAGGCGAAAGCACGAGCCGGCGCCGGGCTCGCTCCACAGCTCGAGTTCCCCACCGTGCAGGGCGGCGTCCTCCAGCGAGATCGCGAGGCCGAGACCCGTGCCCCCTATGGTTCGTTTGCGCGACGGATCGGCGCGCCAGAAGCGGTCGAACACCCGGGCGGCCGCCTCGGTGGTCATGCCGATTCCGTAGTCGCGAACCGCGAGCGCGACGGCCGTCGCCGTGCTGTCGATCGACACGACGATGGGGCGCCCCTCGCCGTGCTCGATCGCGTTGCCGAGCAGGTTGCGCACGATCCGTCGGATGCGCCGCGCGTCGATGTCGGCCTCGAAATATCCGCCCAGTGCGACGAGTCGCATCTCGCTGCCCGCCTGGTGCGCCAGCTGGCTCATCTCGTCGATGGAGTCTTCGACCAGATGCACGAGGCTGGCCGGCTCGGTCTCGAGTTCGGCCGATCCCGCGTCGAAGCGACTGATCTCGAGCAGATCGCCCAGCAGCAGCTCGAAGCGTTCGGTCTGCGTGTGCAGCAGTTCGGCGGTGCGCGAGGTGGCGGGTGGAAAGGAGTGCCGCTGGTCGAACAGCACGTCGCCGGCGAGTCGGATGGTGGTGAGCGGCGTGCGCAACTCGTGCGAGACATCCGATACGAATCTCTGTTGCACGCGCGACAGATCGGCCAGCTGGGTGATCTGCGACTGGATGCTGTCGGCCATGCCGTTGAAGGACCTCGCGAGGGTGGTGATCACGTCTTCGCCCTTCTCGGGAATGCGCACCTCGAGCTCGCCGGCCGCGAGCTTTTCGCTGGTCTCGGCCGCCACCCGGATGGGCTCGACCACGAGGCGCACGACGACCCAGGCGACGACCCCGATCAGAAGGCTGAGACCCAGCGCGGCCAACCAGAGGATCTGCTGCACGAACACGAGGGTTCGATCGGCTTCTGTCAGGTCGTAGCCGAGGTAGAGCTCGAACTCTCCCGAGCCGGGCACGGTCAGGGGCGAGCCCACGACGATGCCCGGAACGGCGTCGGACTGGCCGTCGACCAGCTCGACGGACTGCCAGAACTGCGACTGGTCGTCGTCGCCCGACGACACCTGCTCGCGCAGTTCGGGCGTGATGACGTCGACGAGTTGCGGGGCGGAGAACGAGATGGCCGTGTTCGGGCCGTTCTCTGTTCCCGGCGTCACATACAGCGCGACGAGCCGGGAGGAGGTGGAGGTGTTGATGACGGTCTTCACCGAGGTCTGCAGCGACAGGCTCGCGGCCTGCCCCGTGACATCGGAGGAGTCGAAGATCTTCTGCGCCGCCGTCGCCGCGCGCTTCGACTCGTTCAGAACCTGGTCGAGCCTCGAATTGAAGAGGTCGTTGCTGATGCTCGTCGACACGAACGCCCCGGTCGCCGCTAGCGCGATGGCCGACAGCGCCACAGTGACCACGATCGTGCGGAACTGCAGCGACCGCCGCCAGCCGCGAACGACCTGCCGCGGCCAGGTGCGCCAATCGCGCACTATCGTCGGCCCGATGCGGCTGGTGCGCCGCCCGGTGATGGCGGCGATGCTGTCTGTCGACACGTCGGGCTACGTGACCTGACCCGCCCGGTAGCCGACGCCACGAACGGTCATGACGATGCGCGGGTTGTCGGGGTCTTCTTCGACCTTGGCGCGCAGGCGTTGCACGTGCACGTTGACCAGTCGGGTGTCGGCCTTGTAGTGGTATCCCCACACCTGCTCGAGCAGCATCTCGCGGGTGAAGACCTGCTGCGGTTTGGCGGCGAGGGCGTGCAGAAGATCGAATTCGAGCGGGGTGAGCCCGATGCGCGCCTCGCCCCGACGCACCTCATGACCGGCGACATCCAATTCGAGGTCGCCGACCTGCAGCAGCTCGGGCGACCCCGAGGCGCTCGGCCGCAGGCGGGTGCGGATGCGTGCCACGAGTTCTTTGGGATTGAACGGCTTGACGACGTAGTCGTCGGCGCCGGCCTCGAGTCCCTTGACCACGTCGGTGGTATCGGCCTTCGCCGTGAGCATGATCACCGGCGTTCCCGACTCGGCCCGAATGAGCCTGCAGACCTCGATGCCGTCGAGCCCGGGAAGCATCAGGTCGAGGAGCACCAGGTCGGGCTTCGACTCGCGAAAGATGCCCAGTGCCTCTGCCCCGTCTGCGCAGAAAGCCGGCTCGAATCCTTCGGCGCGCAGAACGATGCCGATCATCTCTGCCAGGGCGGTGTCATCGTCGACGACCAGTATGCGAGCATCCATGCGCTACAGATTAGCCGAGCGGGCCAGTTTCGCCTCACAGCATCCTGCGGGCCGAGCGGCGGTGTGAAAGCATGGGTGCACGCGACATGCCGGAAAACACCGATACGACGATGAAGGAACACCGGTGAACGACAGCCAGAACCATCCGTACGGCGGCATCCCGCAGGCCTCATTCGGCGCCCCGCCATCCGGGTACCAGCCTGCGCCGCCGCCGGCCCCCGCCGCGTGGGCGCCCCCGCCGCGACCCGGCCTGCTGCCCTTGCGCCCGCTCGGCTTCGGCACCCTGCTCGGCGCCCCGTTCCAGGTTCTTCGGCGCAATCCGGGTGCCACGTTCGGCAGCGCGCTGATCACGCAGCTCACCACGTCGATCGTCTCGGTCTTCGTCATCGGCGGGGTCGGCATTCTGGCATTCGGCCGAATCGACAGCGCTCTGCCCGAAGACCGCGACGCCGTCACCGCGGGGGCCTGGGCCACCGTGATCCTCGCGAGCCTGATTCCGATCGCGCTCTCGATTCTCGGCTCGGCTCTGCTGCAGGGCGTGCTCGTCGTCGAGGTCGCGCGCGGCACGCTGGGCGAGAAGAACCGCATGGGCGTGCTCTGGAAGGCCGCGGGGCGGCGGCTGTGGCCCCTGATCGCCTGGTTCGCCATTTTGCTCGGCCTGATCGTCGGTGCCCTCGCGGTGATCGTCGGCGTCGCCGTGCTGATCGGCCTGATCGGCGGGGCGGCCATCGCAGTCGCCATCGTCGTCGGTGTACTCGGAGCCCTCACGCTCGCTGCGGCCTCCATCTGGCTGGGAACGAAGACGGCGCTCGTGCCTTCGATCATCGTGCTCGAGCGACGCGGCGTGATCTCATCGATCCGCCGCTCGTGGTATCTCACGAACGGCTCCTTCTGGAAGACGTTCGGAGTGCTGGCCCTCGTCAGCGCGATCCTCTCCACCGCGACGCAGATCATCACCACTCCCGTGTCGTTCATCGGCGGGCTCGCCACGAGTTTCCTGTTCCCCACGGGCGCCTCCGACGACTCCGCATCGTTCATCGCCGTCACTGTCGCGACCTACGGGCTCACCCTGATCATCAGCCTCGTCTTGGGCTCGATCGCCGCCGTCGTGCAGTCGTCGGCCGTCGCGATCGTCTACATCGACCTGAGGATGCGCCGCGAGGGCCTCGACCTCGACCTGATGCGCTTCGTCGAGGCCCGGCAGGCCGGTGCTGCGCACGAGGTGGCGGATCCGTACCTCGTCTCATCCCAGAGAAACGGCTGACCCCGTCGTACCCATGCTTGCGCTTGCCACCTCGTCCGTGCTGCTCCGTGCCGACATCCCCGTCGATCCGGATGCGCCCGACGCCCGAAAGCTGCTGCTCGACGAGCTGGGTAAGCCCGAGTACGCGGCGGCCAGGCCGACGCTGATCGACCGCATCGCCCAGGCCCTCCAGGATTGGCTCGGTTCGTTTCGCGCCCCGGAAGACGGGTCGGTGCCCGATCTCTTTCCCCTCGTCGTGACCGTCCTTATCGTCGGGCTCATCGTGGCGGCGTTCTTCGTGTTCGGGCGCCCGCGGCTGCGGCGAAAGAGCTCGTCTGCGGGCGCCCTGTTCGCGGGCGGCGACGACGCGCGCACGTCGGCCGAGCTCCGCGCCTCGGCGCACGGGGCCGCGGCTGCCGGCGACTATGTTCTGGCGCTCGAAGAGATGTTCCGGGCGATCGCACGCCAGCTCGCGGAACGCACCGTGGTCTCGGTCACCCCGGGCACCACGGCGCAGGAGTTCGCCGTGCGCGCGGGCCGCGCGTTCCCCGATCAGGCCGACCGACTGATACGGGGAGCGCGGGCCTTCGACGGCGTGCGCTACCTCGACGAGCCCGGCAGCCGCGACGCCTTCGACGAGGTGTCCACCCTCGATCGCGACATCACCGCCTCCCGGCCGGCTCGACTCGACCGGGTTGCCGGCGCGGGGGCAGCGCTATGAGCGCCCCCGCCGCCCAGCGCGTCGGGCCCGCTCCCGCCGGGCACCCTCCGGTCGGGCACTCTCCGGCCGGGCCCTCACGAGCCGAGGCGACGACGTCCACGCTCCGCGCCGCGGCGAAACGCTGGCGGTTCTGGCTCATTCTCGCCGCCATCGCGATCGTCGGCCTGCTCGTCGTGGCCGTCGCATCCGGAACCGTCGGCGGCAGTGGCGCGCCGTACTCGATCACGAACGCGGCGCCCGACGGCAGCAAGGCACTGGCCGAGGTGCTGCGACAGCAGGGCGTCGACGTGGTGCAGGCCGACACGCTCGATGAGGCGCGCGACGTGGTCAGCGCCTCTCCCGATGTCACGCTCGCGTTCGCCGATCCCGACGCCTTTCTGAGCGACGCGCGACTGGCCGATGCGGCCGAGATCGCCGACAGGGTGGTGCTGTTTCTGCCCGGGTCGAATGAGCTCCGCGCCTTCGCTCCCGGCATCGCGCCGGCCGGACCGCCCGAGAGGACCGACGGGGTCGAGGCCGGATGCTCACTGCCCGCCGCCGTGCGCGCCGGCGCGATCATCGGAGACGGGCGCACCTACCGCGCCTCCTCCTCCGCAGTCTCCTCCGACGACACCAGGGCCGGCACCACCACCGACCTCTGCTTCCGCAGCTCCGACGATGCCTACTCCGTCGTGCGCACAGAGACGGCCGAGCGCACGGTCACGATTCTCGGAACCGCGGATGTGCTGAGCAACGAGGGCATCGCCGGCGCCGGCAACGCGGCCCTCGCGCTCGGCATTCTGGGCGAGAACGACACGCTCGTCTGGTACGTGCCTACGGCCGACGACATCGAGGCCGACGGCCCCGCCGACATCGCATCGCTCACGCCCGACTGGGTGACGCCGGTCTTGCTGCTCGCCGTCTTCACGTTCATCGCCGCCGCGATCTGGCGGGGCCGCAGACTCGGCGCCCTCGTGGTCGAGAACCTTCCGGTCACGGTGCGCTCCCGCGAAACGATGGAGGGACGCGCGCGCCTCTACGCCCGGGCGGGCGCCCACACCCACGCACTCGACTCCCTGCGCATCGGCACGATCACCCGCCTGTCGTCGGTGCTGGGCCTGCCCCGCAACGCCTCCGTCGACGAGGTCGTCGCCTCGGCGGCCGCCGTCGTGCCCGACTGGCCGGCCGCAGACATCCGGTCGATTCTCGTGGCGGCGACGCCCTCGGGCGAGGCCGAGCTGATCGTCCTCTCCGACCGCCTCCAGCTGCTCGAGAGCGCCGTGACCCGGGCGGTCCGCCCGTGACGCGGCGCCTCATCACGCGATTCCCCCTGCCCGCGTTTTCACCGAAAGGCCGACCATGACAGACCAGCCAGAACAGACCCCCGATCAGCTCCGCGAGGCGCTGGGCCGGGTGCGTGCCGAGGTGGGCAAGGCCGTCGTCGGCCAGGACGGCGCCGTGACGGGCCTGATCGTCGCCCTGCTCGCGAAGGGCCACGTGCTGCTCGAGGGAGTCCCCGGAGTGGCCAAGACCCTCCTGGTGCGCTCGCTGAGCCACGCGCTCTCGCTCGACACCACCCGAGTGCAGTTCACTCCCGACCTCATGCCCGGCGACGTGACCGGGTCGCTCGTCTACGACGCGAAGTCGGGCGACTTCGAGTTTCGTGAGGGCCCGGTGTTCACGAACATCCTGCTCGCCGACGAGATCAACCGCACCCCTCCCAAGACCCAGTCGGCGCTGCTCGAGGCGATGGAGGAGCGGCAGGTGAGCGTCGACGGCCTCAGCCGCCCCCTGCCCGACCCGTTCATGGTGGCCGCAACGATGAACCCCATCGAGTACGAGGGCACCTACACGCTGCCCGAGGCCCAGCTCGACCGGTTCATGCTCAAGCTCGTTCTCGATCTTCCCCCGCGTGACACCGAGATCGCCGTGCTCGAACGTCACGCCGCCGGTTTCAACCCGCGCGACCTGGCCGGCGCCGGCCTGACCGCCGTGCTCGGGGCATCCGAACTGCGCCAGGCCCAGGCGTCTGCGGCCTCCGTCGGAGCAAGCCCCGACGTGCTCGCCTACACGGTCGACCTGGCCCGCGCCACGCGGCAGAGCCCGTCGGTGAAGCTCGGCGTCAGCCCGCGCGGAAGCACAGCCCTGCTCGCCTCGGCCAAGGCCTGGGCCTGGCTGAACGGCTCCCCCGCGATCACCCCCGACCACGTGCAGGCCATGGTGCTCCCGGTGCTCCGCCACCGCATCCAGCTGCGCCCCGAGGCCGAACTCGAGGGCGTTTCGGTCGACTCGATCCTGCGCTCGATCCTCAGCCAGGTTCAGGTTCCCATCTGATGACGCCTCGAAAGCGCCGACGCTGATGGCCGTCTCGGGTCGCTACGTTCTGCTCGTCGCCCTGGGCGTCGTTCCCGTGGTCTTGCTCGGCGAGGCCTATCACCAGGCCGAGCTCACCCTCGTGCTCTGGCTGCTGCTGACCATCGTCACAGGTCTCGTCGACCTCCTGCTCGCGGCGTCTCCTCGCCGGCTGGTCGTCGAAAGGGCGCTTCCGAATCGAGTGCGGCTCGGCGAGACGGTCTCGAGCGAGGTCTATGTCACCAACGAGAATCGCAGAACGCTTCGCGGCCTCGTGCGCGACGCCTGGCAGCCGTCGGCCGGCGCCGCCGTGACGCGCCAGACGATCTCGGTGCCCGCATCCGAACGCCGGATGCTGCGCATGGCGCTGACACCGTTCCGTCGTGGAGACAGGCGCACGGCCGGGCTCACCGTGAGGAGCTTCGGGCCCCTCGGGCTCTGGGCCAGGCAGGCCACGCTCGCGAGCCCCGCGCGTGTTCGCGTTCTGCCCCCGTTCACCTCCCGCAAGCACCTGCCGTCGCGCCTCGCCCGCCTGCGTGAACTCGACGGGGCGACGAGCGTGCAGATCAGGGGCCAGGGAACAGAGTTCGACAGCCTGCGCGAGTATGTGCGCGGCGACGATGTGCGCTCGATCGACTGGCGCGCCACGGCGCGGCAGGGGGATGCTCGGGCCGGGCACGAGCAGAGACTCATGGTTCGCACGTGGCGGCCCGAACGGGATCGACGCATCGTCATCGTGATCGACACCGGTCGAACGCAGGCGGCGCGCATCGACGACGAACCGCGCATCGACACGTCGATCGAGGCGTCTCTGCTGCTCGCCGCCCTCGCGACGCGGGCTGGCGACCGGGTCGACCTGATCGCGTGGGACCGCCGCATCCGGGGCCGTGTCACTGGAGCGAGCGGCGGTGAACTGCTGTCGCGGATGGTCGACACGATGGCGACGGTCGAGCCCGAGCTGCTCGAGACCGACTGGGCTTCGGTGGCGGCGCAGGTTCGCGCCGTCACGAACCAGCGGGCACTCGTCGTGCTGCTCACGACGATCGACACCCCCGCGTCGTCGAGCGGACTGCTGAGCGTGCTGCCGCAGCTGGCCCAGCGGCACACGGTCCTGGTGGCGGCGGTATCCGATCCAGAGGTTCTGCGAGCGGTGTCTGTGCGTGGCGATCGCGACGAGACCTATCGAGCCGCGTCGGCGGAGCGCTCGTTGCTCGACATGGCCCGGGTCACGTCGGCGATCACGAGACTGGGCGGCGACGTGGTCACGGGCTCCCCCGCCGCGCTGCCGCCCCTCGTCGCCGACCGCTACCTCGCCCTCAAGGCCGCCGGCCGCCTCTGACCCGGCGCGGCTCGCATCCATCCGTCGCGACACGCTCTCATTTCCGGCGATGGGCGCATCTGGTGACGGATGGATTCACCGACGAGGGCGCCTGTGGATGAAATCCGCGGGCCTGGCGCCTAGTGCGGCATTGTGTGGGGGTGAAACCCCCTGAGCCGCTGCCTTCTCATCTTGCCGGGCGAGCCTTCGGTGTGCGCGAAGCGGACTCCGCCGGAATAGGACGGGGGCGCCTGCGCGGGCGCGATCTCAGCACCATGCACCGAGGGGTTCGTGTGCCGGCGGGGGCAAAGCACACCGAGCAGCTCGCGCGATCGGCCTTTCTGGCACGATCGCGCGCGGGGCAGGTGTTCTCGCATCTGACCGCTGCGCGAGTGTGGGGCATTCCCCTGCCGACGACGTTCAGCCCTCGTGAGGGTGTGCATGTGTCGGTCAGAGCACCGACAGCGAGGCCGCGTGGACCCGGCGTGACCGGGCACCAACTCACCGATCCCTGCGCCACGGGGGTCAGACGCTTCGGTGTTCCGGTCACCGATGCCGCCACGACGTGGTGCCACCTGGCGGCCTTCCTGTCGCACGATGACCTCGTTGCTGCGGCCGACCATCTGGTGCTGACCCCGGCTCGGCAGCGAGCAGACGATCGGCGCCCCTACGTCACCGTCGAGCAGCTGCGCGCACGCGTCGACAGCTATCACGGCCCGGGGGCACGGGCCGCACGAAGGGCTCTCGGAGATGTGCGGGACGGCGCCGAATCGAGACGAGAGACCCTGCTTCGCCTGCTCCTCCAGCGCGCCGGGCTGCCTGAGCCGCAACTCAATCTCACCCTCTACGACGACACAGGACGGTGGATAGGACGCTTCGATCAGGTGCATCCGCGGTGGATGGTGATCGTCGAGTACGACGGCGAGCAGCACCGACTCGACGATCGGCAGTACGACCGCGACGAGATCAAGATCGAAGACGCGGTCCAAGCGGGCTGGAGTGTGGTGCGCATCAGAAAAGGCGCACTGTTCGCGGGCGGTGCGACCGCGATCGCGCGAGTAGAACGCGCCCTCCGCGCCCGCGGATGGCGACCGTGAGGGGCGCTGCGCGCATCCGTTGGTCGCGAGATGCTCTCATTGTCGGCTGTGCGCGCGTTTCGTGACGAATAGATGCGCCGGGTCGGCTCCCGCGAGGCCGGCCCGGCGCGGCCGGCCCGGCCCGGACCGAGTCGCGCGGGTCAGCCCGCTGTGAGCTGCGTGGCGCCGGCCTCGAACTCGTCGAGGTCGCCCGTCTGGCCCGCGCGCACGGCGGCTCTGCCGAGGATCAGCATGTAGGCGAGGAAGGCCGCGAGCGCGAGGGCGCCAATTCCGATCTTCACGGTCCACGGCCAGGGCTGGGGCGTGACGAAGCCTTCGATGATTCCTGAAACGAAGAGCACGATCGCCAGGCCGAGGGCGACAGTGAAGAGCGCGCGCCCGTCTTCTGCGAGGGCCTGCCCGCGTGTGCGCGCGCCGGGCGCGATCCACGCCCAGAAGATGCGGAGGCCTGCGGCCCCGGCCACGAAGATCGCGGTGAGCTCGAGAAGCCCGTGCGGCAGAATGTAGAGAAAGAACGTGTCGCCCTGACCGTAGTGGAACAGCACGGCGGCGCTGAGGCCCAGGTTCTGGGCGTTCGCCATGATGAGCATCGGCACATAAAATCCGGTGATGCCGAAGGCGATGCACTGAGCGGCGAGCCAGGCGTTGTTCGTCCACACCTGACCGGCGAACGAGGCGGCAGGGTTCTCGGAGTAGTAGTTGACGAAGTCCTCGTCGGCGAGCTTCTTGAGTTCGGCGTCGGAGCCGAGGTTGGCGAGCACCTGGGGATCATTCGACACCCACAGCGCATAGAGAGCGGCGACCCCGACGGTGACGACCGCCAGCACGAGCGTGAGCCAGCGGATGCGATAGAGGGCTGCAGGCAGCTGCAGCACGAAGAACGTGGGAATTTGCCGCAGAACATTGGTGCCCGCCCCGGTGAAGCGAAGGCGGGCCCGGGAGAGGAACAGCGACAGCTGCGCACCCTGGGCGGTGGAGCCTGCGGAGGTCTTGATGGCCGAGAGGTCTGAGGCTCCCGCCTGGTAGCGCTCGATCAGTTCGTCTGCTTCGGTGCCCGACAACTGACGGCGTCGGCCGAGCGCGTCGAGACGGTTCCACTCGTCACGGTGGGCTGCAGTGTAGGCGTCGAGATCCATCTGCTTGAATTGTATGCATGACGAACGCTCGTGTCGCCTCAGCCTCAGCGTTCGCCGATCCTCTCGCCGACGCGTACGCCGACGACGAGCTGCTGATCGGCGAGGCCGTGGCCCTCGACGTGCGTCCTGCAGGGTTCGTTCTTCGCGCCGGCGGAGCCGCGATCGACTTCGTCATCTCGGTGGCCCTGTTGATCGTGCTCGTTCTCGGAGTGGGTGCGCTCGCCCAGAGCGGAGTTCTCGACGAGGCCCTCACGGCCACGCTGAGCGTGTCGGCCCTCGTGCTCTGCTTCGTCGTCGTGCCGACCACGCTCGAGGTGGTGTTGAGGGGACGCTCTGTAGGCAAGCTGGCCGTCGGCGCCCGCGTCGTGCGAGACGACGGCGGCGCCATCTCGATCAGGCACTCAGTGATACGGGGTCTCGTCGGCGTGCTCGAGATCTACCTGACCCTGGGAGCGATCGCCGTGGTCACCGCACTGCTGAACGGCAGGTCCAAGCGTCTCGGCGATCTCCTCGCGGGCACCTACAGCCAGCACGAACGAGTGCCCGTGCCCGTCAGCCACGCCCGCGGTGTACCCGTGATGCTGCAGGCCTGGGCCGAGGTCGTCGACGTCGCGCGCATGCCCGACAGGCTCGGCAATCGCGTTGCCCAGTTTCTGGTTCAGGCGCCGCGCATGGCGCCGGCGACGAGGGAGCGCCTCGCCGGAGAACTGGCGGCGGAGGTCACGCCGTTCGTCTCGCCCATTCCCGAGGTGCACCCGGCGCTCTTCCTCTCGGGTGTCGCCGCAGTACGCCGCGACCGTGAATACGCCGCCCTCTCGCTGCAGAAGACCGCGCTGAACCGCCTCGATCCGCTTCTGCACAGTCTTCCGCACGGCTTTCCGCGCCGCTGACTCCTGCGGCCGCCGACCCGTGCGGCGAGCGGCCTGGCGACCGCGCCGCTGAACTCAGTAGCGGTAGTGGTTGACTTTGTACGGCCCCTCTACCGGAACGCCGATGTAGGCGGCCTGCCGGGGGGTGAGCTCGGTCAGCTCGACGCCCAGTGCGTCGAGGTGCAGCCGCGCGACCTTCTCGTCGAGGTGCTTGGGCAGCACGTAGACGCCGATCGGGTAGCGCTCGCCGAACGCGTAGAGCTCGATCTGGGCGAGCACCTGGTTGGTGAACGAGTTGCTCATGACGAAACTGGGGTGGCCGGTGGCGTTGCCCAGATTCATCAGGCGCCCCTCCGACAGCACGAGAACGCTGCGACCCGTGGGCAGGCGCCACTCGTGCACCTGCGGCTTGATCTCGACCTTGACGGCCCCTTCGAGCCTCTCGAGCCCGGCCATGTCGATCTCGTTGTCGAAGTGGCCGACGTTGGCGATGATCGCCAGGTGCTTGAGCGCTTGGATGTGCTCGACCGTGACGACGTTCTCGTTGCCGGTGCCCGTGACGATGATGTCGACATCGCCGATCACGCTCTCGAGCCGCGCGATCTGGTAGCCGTCCATCGCGGCCTGCAGCGCGCAGATCGGGTCGACCTCACTCACGATCACCCGGGCGCCCTGCCCGCGGAGCGCCTCGGCCGCGCCCTTGCCCACGTCGCCGTAGCCGACCACGAACACGACCTTGCCGCCGATGAGAACGTCTGTCGCGCGGTTCAGGCCATCCGGAAGCGAGTGGCGGATGCCGTACTTGTTGTCGAACTTGCTCTTGGTGACCGAGTCGTTGACGTTGATGGCCGCGAAGAGCAGTTCGCCCGAAGACATCAGCTCGTAGAGACGGTGCACACCCGTGGTCGTCTCTTCAGACACGCCCTGGATGTCGGCGGCGATGCGGGTCCAGCGGTCGGTCGACGACGCGAGCGACCGGCGCAGCAGGTCGAGAACGACTCCGTATTCGTCGCTGTCGGAGGGCTGGCTCGCGGGAACGGCGCCGTCGAGCTCGAACCGTCGACCCGTGTGAACGAGCATGGTGGCGTCTCCGCCGTCGTCGAGGATCATGTTGGGCCCGGTGTAGTCGGCGCCGTCGGCTGCGGCCTCGGAAGACCAGTCGAAGGCCTGCTCGGTGCACCACCAGTACTCCTCGAGCGTCTCGCCCTTCCAGGCGAAGACCGGAACGCCGGCCGGGGCATCGGGGGTACCGGTTGCGCCGACCACGATAGCGGCGGCCGCCTCGTCTTGGGTCGAGAAGATGTTGCAGCTGACCCAGCGCACGCGGGCGCCGAGGGCGGTGAGGGTCTCGATGAGAACGGCGGTCTGCACGGTCATGTGCAGAGAACCCATGATGCGGGCGCCCGCCAACGGCTGGGAGTCGGCGAACTCGGCGCGAAGCGACATGAGCCCGGGCATCTCGTTCTCGGCGAGACGGATCTGGTGGCGGCCGGCCTTGGCCAGGGTCAGGTCGGCGACCTTGAAGGGCAGGGTGGTCACCGGGGAAGCAACAGAAGTCATGACTCCAGTGTAAAGAGGTGCTGCCCTGCGGGCGCCTACTGGGTGAACTGCACGTGACGCATGACCTGCCAGCCCTGCGGCGCCTTGAGTCGCTCGGAATGACGGATGCACAGGTCGTAGCTGTGCGGCTCGTGGCTGAGACTCAGCGGCCCGAGCACGGCGAGCGAATCGGCGTACACGTACGTGAGGGTGGAGATGGCCTCATCGGGGCACGCCACACGGGAACACGGTCGAAGAGTCATCACTCTTCACGGTACGCCCGCCCCGTGCACCGGGCCGTCAGGCTCCGTCGTGTGTCGCGCGTTCCGTCTCGTGCGATCGCGCGCGACCGCAGAGAATAGACTCTGGCCATGGCTCGCTCACGTCGCATCGCACCAGCCTCGTCTCGACGATCCGGTCGAAACCGCCACGGCAGAGGGCTCCGCTCGGCGGTCACCGGGCCGCATCTGCCCATGCTGAACACGCGCATCGATTTCTTCGACAGCACCGTCGCATCCACGGCCGAGTACCTGCGCAGCATCTGGCCGAACGAGCTCGCCGACGCCGTGTTCGAGATCGGGGCGCTGCCCTATGGCGCGAACGGCAAGCCGGGAACCGCGGACTCGGGTGTCGAGCGGTGGCGGGTGCTGGGTGACCGCATCATTCTCTACCGCGTTCCGATCGAACGGCTCGCCCACCTGCATCGCGACGACGAGGCCCATCGGCGCATGCTGATCGAGAGTTGCGTCTTTCGCGCGGTGGCCGAGTACCTCGGCAAAGATCCGTGGGATCTCGCGCCCGAAGGCTTCCGCCACTTCTAGGCGCTGTTCGCCTCGACGAGTGCCGGCGCCCGAACTACGGGTAGACGACGATCGGCGCCGCGAGTTCACTCGGAGCCGCGACCGTGTAGGCCGAGAGCTGGCCATCGCTGCTGTAGCCGACGCTGATGCTCACCGCGTCGGTCATCGTCGCCGTGTACACCGTATTGGGCTGGGCATCGAGGCCCTTCGTGCCGCCCGCGGGCACCACGATCGTGACCTCGGCGCCCGACGCCGTGCGCAACTCGACGGTCGCCTCGTCGTCGCCCGAATTCGCCAGGTGGATGCGCGGGGCCGGGCCGGGCGCGATCGGTACGAGAACCTCGGCGTCGAGCGGCGCGGCCGCCTGGTTCCAGGCGAAGTCGACGGCCCCGGCCGACAGGGCAGACGTGCGTGCGGATGCGACGATCGGCTCGGTCGAATCGAGGGTCACGGAATACGTGCCGTCGGGAAGATCTTTCAGCGGGAGTTCGCTGACGACGCCTCCCGTGGCATTGAGGGTGTACGAGCCGTCAGCGGAACCGGAGCTCTCGCTCGCGACCGAGACGGTGATGGCGGCGTCGGCCGAGCCGGGAACGTAGACGCGCAGGGCGGCCTGCAGATCGGCGTAGCCATCGGCGGAGAGCCGCTCGGCGATCGCCGATGTGCCCGTGATCTTCACACCCGCGAAGACTTGGGAGGTCGACGGCGCCGCGGTGGGTCCGGCCAGCTCCACTCCCCCGGGTTCGAGGCCCCGAATCACGGTCTGCTGCAGGCTGGCTGCCACGTAGCCGCCGGTGCTGACCACGTGAACGACGGGATACTTGGCATTCGGGGCGAATCCCGCGAGCGAGAAGACGCGCTGCGATCGGGCCGGCACCGCGATACCGGTCGAACCGGGAGCATCGAGCCGGCCGTTCTCAGCGAAGAACGTGAGGTCGACGTCGGCCGTGACATCAGACGGGTTGCTGAGCAGCACGAAGCTCGTGCGCCCGACGGTGGTCGCTCCCCCGACGAGCCAGGTGTCGGCCCGCGCCTCGGCGCAGTTCGTCGATGCCAGCCCCGCGACGTCGTCTTGCGAGACCGCGACCGACTGGGCGGCGGCCACGAGAACGCCCGGGTCGGCATCCGGTGCTGTCACGACAATCGGACCGGTCTCGTCGCCGGCCGTCGTGTTGTCGGGTGCTGTGAGGGCCGACTGCTCGATGTCGACGTCTTCTTCGCTGAGGCCGGTGCTGCGCTGCGGCGAACCGATGCCCGACGCCGCTGTCGCGTCACCGCCGGCTGCATTCGACAGCTGCAGCAGTGACCCCGCGCAGACGAGCGACTGCGGCAGCGGCGTGGGTGCGACCTCGACCGAGGGCACCCCGGCCGAGTGCGACGGAAGGGGAATCAGAACGGCTCCGGCCACGAGGGCGACTCCCGCGCCGAGGGTCAGGGCGGCTCCCAGCGCGCGGGCGCTGGTGGCGATGACGGTGCGTCTAGCGGCCATCGTGCTCACCCTGTTCGCTGCTCGAATCGATCGGTTTCACGCGCATCACGGTCTCCGCGTCGGGGTCGTAGCCGTCGTCGATGTCGTCGGGCAGGGCCGGTGGATGCGAGAACGCCGGTTCGGGGTCGGCCTCGGGTCCGGGCTGTGGCCGGGCCTCCGCCGGCGGCGCGAAGATCGACTCTACTTCGGGTGCGGGGCCGGCTTGCGACTCGGACTCGGCCTGTGCCCGTGCTTCTGTCTCTGCTTCGGCGACGGGCTCGATCTCCGACGGTGCCCTGAGGTCGAAGTCCTCGCCCGGATGGATCACTCCGACTGGCACGACAGGCAGGGCTGGAACCGACGGCGCGGGCTCGGCAAGGTTCTCGGCAGGGGGCTCGTCAAAGGGCTCGGCAGCGGGCTCCACAGCGCGCTCGCTATCGGGCTCCAGCTCGGCCTCGGGTTCATTCTCGAGGTCGGCGCCGGCCTCGGGCTCGTTCCGCGTCGCATCTGGCGCCGAGGGGACGGCCGGCGAGCTCTCGGCGGCAACGACAGCGGCAGCTCCGGCGGCAGCAGCAGCTCCGGCGGCGGCGGCCTCGGCCGCGGCTGATTCGGCAGGGGCGGCCCCGGCGGCGAAACGCGGCTTGCGCGTGAACAGGCGACGGCGGCGCGCGGTCGCGCCGGGCTCGGCGGCACCGGCGGTCTCGCCGGAGCGCCCATCCGGTGTCTCGGCCGTATCGTCATCATCGTCATCGTCGTCATCGTCGTCATCGTCATCGTCGGAGCCGCCGGAATCGGGCTCGCCGGGGATGACCGGTGCGGCAGGCTCGAGAGCGCTGACGGCGCGGCTGCCGTGCGGCTGCAGGCGGCCGGCAGGCAATGCGAGCAGGAGCATCAGCAGGAACACGATGCCCTGAACGACGAGAACGAGAACTCCGGTGGCCGACCCGAGGTTCGTCGGAGTCGCCTCGGGAAGGGTCGACAGGCTCTCGGTGCCCGTGATCTGCCAGAGGGTTCCGGCGAAGGTCTTGCCTACGGTCGTGAGCGAGGCGTTGGCGTCGAACGCAGCCGTCGCACGGGTGGTCGTGGTGACCAATGCGGGTTCGGCGTCTGCGGAGTCGGGGTTGGCGAGAAGCACGAACTCGACGCCCAGTTCGGCTAGGCGCGGGCTGCTGTCGGTTCCGCTCAGTGAGGCGAGGTTGCCGATGAGCTCGGCCAGCTCGGAGTCGCGCGCCGCATCGCGGTTGGTCGAGGCGAGGGTCGACTGGTCGTCGAGCGTCACGCCTGTTCCGGTGACGATGGCCGATTCGAGGCCTCCGTCGGGCTGGGGCGTCAGAACGAGAGTGCCGACCCGGGGCGTTGATGCCGCCTCGGCCGTGACGAAGGCGGGGAGCAGACGGCCATCGGTGGTCTGGAGGGCCGAATAGCCCAGGAGGGTCGATGCGACGAGCGGCACCGCCACCACGACGATCGTGGTCGCGGCCAGGATTCCGGGGGCGACGGAGAAGCGCTTGAGGGCGTGCAGACCGATGACGGCCGCGCACACCAGCCCGAGCCAGTAGAGGCTGAGGCCCGGTCCGGCCCACAGAACGACCGGGTCGGCACCGACCGCGTCGAGCGAGATGCGCGTCGACGCGATCGCGGTAGCGAGGCCGAGCAGCGCGCCGACGACGGCGATGATCGCACGGGTCACGCTTCGACCCGGAAGCACGAGCGCGAGAATGGCGACGAGAACGAGGGGCACGACGGCGATCGCCAGCACGACCTGCAGAACCGACGACGGAGCGCCGACCAGAGCTGCCAGGCCGGTCCATCCGCTCTGTGCCGCGTTCGGGATGCCGCTGAGAAGCGCCAGGATCGAGCCCGGTTCGCGCACCACGGGAACGCCCGGATCCACGAGCAGGCCGAGGGGGTTGCCCGCGCGGAACTGATCCCAGGCCAGAGGGAGGAACAGCGCCACAGCGGGAATGAGGATGCCGAGATAGCGCGCGAGGTTGCGGCCCGCCGTGGCGACGGAGATGAGCCAGATGATGATGAGGGCGGGCCAGAGCGACGGGGATGCGGCCAGGGTGACAGCGAACAGGATCGCCGCCATGGCCGACGCCGACCACGACTTGCGCGCGGCGAGCCCCGCGAGCACGAGCCACGGAAGAAGCAGGTGCGCCAGCACCGCGCCGATGGCACCCCCGTCGAGCGACGCCAGAAACGTGGGAGCGAGAGCCCAGAGCACGGCGGCTACGGCGCGCAGCCAGGACTTGTCTGTGAGGCGGGCCGCGAGGAACCAGGCGGCCAGCGCCGCGAGCGGGAGGGCGGCGAGGTAGAGGCCCACGATCGCCAGCGATGGCGACCAGAACGTGATCGACCCGAGCACGGCCAACACCGTGGTGAACGGGTCGGCGGCGCCGACGAAGCCCAGGCCGATGTCGCGCCAGCCGTAACCGACGTGGCTCCAGAGCTCGCCCAGGGTGGCGCTCACCGGCAGCAGAGATCCGCCTGTCAGGGCGATCCCTCCGATCAGCGGCACGAACATGACCAGGCTCAGAACAGCGAAGACCAGAACGGTGGTCAGGCCGCCCGTGGCAACGAACTGGATGCGGTCCTTCGCTCCGCGCAGGTGCGTGAGCGCGATCTCCCGTTGCAGGGAACGGCGGCGGCGCACCTCGTCGCCCGGGACGCGCAGGGGCGTGATCGTGTTCCACCCGACGCGCTTGGCATGGCGCAGGTTTCGACGAGCCTCGGAGACGCGCGACCCGAACGCCGTGCGGAACGCGGCCGACAGCTCGCCGCCGATCGCGCCGGGCTGTTTGCGCACCAGTTGCCCGAGGCTGCGCGCCACGGCGAGGGGAACGAGGGAGAGCCAGTGGAAGACGACCGCGAAGGCGGGCGCGTAGACGAGGCGGCGATGCAGCTGAGCGGCCCGTCGGTCGGCCTGTCGCGCGCGCCGCGCCCGCCCGTGCTCACTGGGGCCCGGGCGGGCGAGTCCGACGCCCGCCGAGGCGATGCGCGCCGCGGGCACGCCCATGACACGGTGGCCGGCAAGACGAACCCGCACGCTGAAATCGAGTCCGTTGTCGGCGGTCGGAAGCGCGTCATCGAACCCCGAGAGGTCGTTCCACACGGTGTGGCGCACGAGCATGCCGGCCGCACCGACGCCGAGCACGTCGCTCATGCGGTCGTGCTGCGCCTGGTCGAGCTCGGTCTCGGCCATCGAGTAGGTGGCCCCGAATCGCGTGAGGGTCTCGCCGAACTCGCTGATGTAGTCGGAGTGCTCCCAGTCCATCTGCTTGGGGCCCGCCGCCGCCACCGAAGGGTTCACCTCGACCGCCGCGAGCAGTGCCGCGAGCGCGTCGGGTTCGGGGGCGGTGTCGTGGGCGAGCAACCAGAGCCACTCGTTCTCGTCGGCGGGGGGAGCGACGACGCCGAGGGCGTGCGAGACGGCCGCGCCGAAACTCAAGCGGCCGGATGCCTGGATGAAGTGGGTCGGATGCGCGGCCGCCAGAAGTGCGGGCGTGGTGTCCGACGATCCCACGTCGATCACGATGAGGCTGTCGGGTCGCCTCGTCTGCGCCGAGAGGGCGTCGAGGGTGCGCGGAAGATAGTCCGCTCCGTTGGAGGCGACTAGAACTGCTGTGACTCGGGCGCGCATATCCCTTGAACCCTAAGGGCGGCGTGCATTGCAGACCGTTCAGGCCCCGGCGTGCCGGGATACCTATGAAAAAACTCTGACCCTAGGCCTGCTTGCGCAGCTTGCGCCGCTCGCGCTCGGAGAGCCCACCCCAGATTCCGAAGCGCTCGTCGTTCTTCAGCGCATACTCGAGGCACTGCGACTTGACCTCGCACGAGGTGCAGATGCGCTTCGCGTCACGAGTCGACCCTCCCTTTTCAGGAAAGAAGGCCTCGGGGTCGGTCTGCGCACAGAGCGAGTCGGTCTGCCACGCCAGTGGATTCTCGTCTTCGACGGGTGCCTGTTGACGAACACCCGGAACTCCGAGACTGACAGGATCGACGAACCAGTCTTCTGGGACGCCTGAGCGGTATTCCATAGCCATACCACGCTCTACCTTCTGATCTGCATTCGACCTGCCGAACCCCTCCCGCTAATTACACCCGTGTAGTTCGCTCGAGTCAAGTCGCAGATCGTAAACCCTCAAGTGCTTCTGGAGGGTTTGCCGAAACGCCGTGTCGCGCTGATCGACGGGGGCGTGACACGCCGAATCGACTACGCGCCCTGGCGTGCCGCCCAGGCGCTCCGCACCATCTCATCGAGGGTGTGGCGCATCCGCCAGTCGAGGTCGCGCGCGGCCAGCTCGCCCGAGGCGACGATGCGTGCCGGGTCGCCGGGGCGGCGCGGCGCGATCTCGGGCTCGAAGGGAATGCCCGTGCCCTCGGCCATTGCGGCCATGATCTCACCGACGGATGCCCCGTCGCCGCTCCCCAGGTTGTAGGCCGGCTCGAGCGGCTCGCCGGCATCCAGACGCCGCGCGGCAGCGACGTGCGAGAGGGCAAGGTCGGCCACGTGGATGTAGTCGCGCACGCACGTGCCATCCGGAGTGTCGTAGTCGTCTCCGTTGATGCGGGGAACTCGGCCGTCGAGCAGCGCGTCGAAGACGAGGGGAAACAGGTTGTGCGGGCTGGTGTCGAACAGGTCGGGATATCCGCTTCCGACGACGTTGAAGTAGCGCAGTGAGGTGTGCGCCAGGCCCGCTGCGACTCCTTGGTCGCGCAGCAGCCACTCGCCGATCAGCTTGGACTCCCCGTAGGGAGACTCGGGATTCTTGGCCGTGGCCTCGGTCACGAGGGCGGTATCGGGAGTTCCGTAGACCGCGGCACTCGAGGAGAAGACGATGCGGTCGACGCCCGCGTCGCTCATCGCGGTGAGCAGCACCTGCGTTCCCGTGACGTTCTGCTCGTAGGTGTGCAGGGGGCGCGTCACGGAAACGCCGGCGTACTTGTACCCGGCGACGTGCACGACGCCCGAGATGGAGTGGTCTTCGAAGAGCTGGCGCAGCAAAGTCGCGTCGAGGATGCTGCCGACGATGAAGGGCACCCCGTCATCGACGAAGGAGCGGTGTCCGCTCGAGAGGTCGTCGACGACGACCACCTCGATGTCTTGTTCGAGGAACGCCCGCACCACGTGCGAGCCGATATAGCCCGCGCCTCCCGTTACCAGCCACGCCATTCGTCGTCTCCTTTGCACAGCGGAATGCGACGATAGCCGTCGCGCCCCCAGTCTCGCATCGTCCACACGATGGCGGCTGCCGCCAGAACACCCATCACTCCGAGAAAAATCATCATGGCAGTAACGCTACGAATTGCGAATAGTTGCCACCAGATGGAAGAATGTCAACGCACCACGCATTACTGCCACTGAACCGTCGCGAAGGACATTCCATGCTCAAGAAGGTCGTGCTGATCGCACTCCCCCACGTCGCCCCGTTCGAGTTCGGCGTGATCTGCGAGGTCTTCGGCGTCGACCGCTCCGATATGGGAGGGCCCGTGTTCGATTTCACGATCGGGGCCGCCGAGCCCGGACCCGTTCCGACGAACCTCGGCTACGACATGATGATCCTGAACGATCTGTCAGCGGCGGCCGATGCCGATCTCATCGCCGTTCCGGCACACGACATCGAGGGTCCGCTGCATCCCGAGGTGCTGCGGGTGCTGCACGAGGCGAACGACCGCGGTGCCTGGATCCTGACGGTCTGCAGCGGGGCATTCACCCTGGCGAAGTCGGGCCTGCTCGACGGCAAGCGCGCCACGACCCACTGGATGCACGCCGACCGGCTGGCCCGCGAATACCCGTCGATCGAGGTCGACGCCGATGTTCTGTTCGTGCAAGACGGCAACATCATCACCGGGGCGGGAACCTCGGCCGGCATCGATGCAGCACTGCACCTCGTGCGAACCGAGCTCGGCGCCGCCGCGGCCAACGTGATCGCGCGCCGCATGGTCGTGCCGCCGCAGCGTGCGGGCGGGCAGGCGCAATACATCGCCACCCCTCTTCCTGCAGAGCCGAGCGACTCGTTCGCGGGCGTCACAGATTGGATGCTCGAGCACCTCGATCGCGACCTCCCCGTCGACGAGTTGGCGCGCAAGGCCCTGATGTCCTCCCGCACGTTCGCGCGGCGCTTTCGCGCAGACCTCGGCACGACGCCGGCCGCCTGGCTCAATAAGCAGCGCCTCATGCGCGCGCAGCAGCTTCTCGAGGAGACGACCTTGGGCCTCGAGGCGGTCGCCACCGAGACGGGCTTCGGATCGGCCGCCGTGATGCGCCACCACTTCGTGAAGACCCTCCAGACCACGCCGGCGAGCTACCGCCGCACGTTCTGTGTCAGAGAGTTCGCCAGCTGACCGGGCGACACGCTAAGTCAGCACGAACCGTTGTACACCCCGCTGTGGAGGGCGTCGTCTTCGGCGTGGCGACGAGGTCGTGCTGACTTGATGATGACGGTGACGTTGACGGCTCCTTTCCCTCCCCTGGGCGAACACAGAAGAGTTGTCCCCTGATCCCGCAGAGCCGATCCATCGCAGCCCACCGTGAGGCCCATCCTCTTCCTTGTGATCAATCCCGATGCAGTCGCGGTGGCCCGCCTTGTCGATAGAAATGGAGGCATCGCGTCCCGCGCCACCCTCCTGCGGGCCGGGGCCTCGACACGCTCTATTGAACGAGCCAGCCAGGCGAGACTGATCGTGTCTGAGCGACGCGGGCTCTATGCCACCGCGGCAGCCGACCTCGATCAACGCAGAGCCGTTCGACTGGGCGGCCTGGTCGGTTGCCTCAGCGCCCTACGACGATCGGGAGTCTGGGCGGGGCTGGACACGCGCCTGCATGTGCATGTGCCGGCAGGTTCGAAGCGACTGCGCGTCGACTCAGTGGTTGCGTTCGGCCGCGACACACGCACACCCCGAAGCGACACGAATTTTCTCGCAGATGCCGGTGTGCCCCGCATCCACTGGCAGCGTCCAATCGAGCGCATACCTCTCGGCACGCGCTACGGCCCCACAGACTGGATCGTTCCTCCGCTCCTCGCCCTGAGACAAGCGGTGCTCTGCCAAGAAGAGGAGCACGCGATCGCCTCGATCGACTCTGCGCTGCGGAAACAATTCATCCCCCGCAGTCAACTCGATCTCCTTTTCGAGACCCTTCCCAAACGCCTCCACCGGCTTCGGAGCGAACTCGACCCTCTGGCTGATTCCGGTACCGAGTCCATCTTCGGGGTACGCCTGCGCAGGCTGGGTCATGTCGTCGAGTTGCAACAGGCGGTGCCGGGCTCCAGCAAGTTCGACGCACTCATCGACGATGTCGTCGCCGTTGATCTGGACAGCAAACGATGGCACTCCGACGAGAGGCAACAGATGTGGGACTACGACAAGACCCTCCAGTCCTTCGCCTGGGGCCAGACGGCGATCCGAATCCTTCCTCATCACCTGTTCGATTGTTGGCCGGAGACCCTGCAGGCGATCGAACGCGCCGTTCACGACGCCCGAGACCTACGCCGCTACAGGGCCGGGGGCGCGCCTAAGTCAGCACGTCTTGAGTAAAACGCCGCCACAACGACACCGCCAGGCGGCGATCCTTCAAAACGTGCTGACTTGACCCGGAAGCGAGTTCAGGCCGGGGCGCCCGGGGCCGCCAAGAAGATCGTTCCCACCCCGGTGAACGTGATCGCGCCCTCCTCGGGCGTGATGAACACCGACTGGCCGCGCTCCAGGGTCGTGTCACTGCGCTCGCCGTGGATCTCGAACGACCCGTCGGTGCAGATCGCGATCGCGGCCCCGTCGGGTCGGTAGGCCGCACGCTCGTTCAGCTCGGTATGGATCCGCGCAAGCACGAAGTCAGGTACGCCCGGCCGAAACTCCTCCACGCCCTCAGACGGGAACGTGGGCCGCAGATACGGAACGGGAAGCGACTCGAAGTCGAGCACCGAGAGCAGTTCGGGAACGTCGATGTACTTCGGCGTGAGTCCGCCCCGCAACACGTTGTCGGAGGCCGCCATCAGCTCGACGCCGAGCCCCTTCAGGTACGCATGGATGTTGCCGGCCGGCAGATACAGCGCCTCACCGGCCGAGAGGGACACCCGGTTCAGCAGCAGCGATGTGACGATGCCCGGGTCGCCCGGATACTCGAGAGCCAGGTCGCGGACCGTCTGCAACGATGCCGCGTACTCCCCCGCCGCGGCAGGCTCGAATTCCTCGGCGAGTACCGAGACTCGGCTCACGAGGGCCGCCACCTCTTCCGACCCGCCCAGAAGCCATTCGACGAGTGAGCGGAGGACGTGTGCCTCGTCGCCCCCGGCGAGCGCCCGCGAGGCGAACGGGGCGAGAACGGCCGGCGTCGCGGCATCCGATTCTGTGTCCCACCGCTCGAGAAGCGCGACGATCTCGCGAATCTCTGCGACCGGGCGGAATCCGCAGAGCGCGTCGAAGGTCTCGCTGAGGGCGACGATGACCTCGGGCTTGTGCAGCGGGTCTTTGTAGTTGCGATTCGGTGCGTCGAGCGGGATGCCCGCCGCGTTCTCGGCCTCGAACCCCTGTCGGGCCCGCTCGAGGGTCGGATGCGCCTGCAGCGACAGCGGCCCGTCGGCGGCGAGGATCTTCAGCAGAAACGGAAGCTGCGCGTGCCGCCCGATCGCCGTCTCCCTGTCGGTCGCGATCCACTCGGCGAGATCGGCGGCGCCGTGCGGCATCGATCCGTCGGCGATGCGAGCGGGAGACCCGGGGTGCGCGCCGAGCCACAGTTCGGCCTGGGGCGCACCGGATGCCGGGGTTCCGAGCAATTCGGCGATCGCGGTGGCCGAACCCCACGAGTAGTCACGGGGAGTATTGGTGATGCCAACGAACACGTCGGGCGCCCTTCTGCAAAAGTGTCGAGGAACGATTCGTGCGGGCGCGGTTATGAGCGATCTACAACGTCGCCCGGTGCGGCCCGCCGAGTCTTAGGCCAAACTACCAATCAGTTGGAGCGGCAACGGTCACGCTGGTTGAGTTGCACCCGGACACCCCTGAGCACTGGAGCACACACATGTCTTTGGAACCCCTCGCGAGCGACTTCTACGGCTACGAGTCGATGCTGACCGACCAGGAGAAGACCTCGCTCGCGGCGATCCGCACGTACCTCGAGAACGAGGTCAAGCCGGTGGTCAACGGCCATTGGGAGAAGGCGACGTTTCCCCACGAGATCGTGAAGGGTCTCGCCGACCTCGACGTCTACCGCTTCGGCTGGGCCGAGACGAAGCCGTTCGAGAACTCGGCTGTGTTCCGCGGATTCGTCGCCTTGGAGCTCGCCCGCGTCGACGCATCCGTCGCCACGCATGTCGGCGTGCAGAACGGCCTCGCGATGGGCGCGATCAGCGTCACGGGCTCCGACGAGCAGCGCGCAGAATGGCTGCCCCGGATGGCGGCGGGCGAGATCGTCGGCGCGTTCGGCCTCACCGAGCCCACGTCGGGTTCCGACTCCGCGCAAGGCCTCACGACCACGGCGACGCGTGAGGGCGACGAGTGGGTGCTGAACGGCGAGAAGCGCTGGATCGGCCACGCGACCTTCAGCGACATCACGGTGATCTGGGCGAAGGACACGGCCGACAACCAGGTCAAGGGCTTCATCGTTCCCACCGAGACGGCGGGCTACGTCGCCACGAAGATCGAGAACAAGCAGAGCCTGCGCATCGTGCAGAACGCCGACATCACCCTCACAGACGTGCGCATCCCCGAGTCGCTGCGGCTGCAGAATGCGAACTCGTTCCGCGACACCGCCAAGGTGCTGCGGCTCACCCGCGCCGAGGTGGCCTGGGCAGCGGTCGGCAACTCGATCGGCGCCTACGAGGCGGCGCTGCGCTACACGAAAGAGCGCGTGCAGTTCGGCAAGCCGATCGCGAGTCACCAGCTGATTCAAGACCTGCTCGTGAAGTCGATCGGCAACATCACGGCCAGCCTCGGCATGGTCGTGCGCGTCTCGCAGATGCTCGACGAGGGCATCCAGCGCGACGAGCACTCGGCGCTCGCCAAGGCGTATGCGACGGCCCGGATGCGCGAGACGGTCGCGTGGTGCCGCGAGGCGCTCGGCGGCAACGGCATCGTGCTCGACTACGACGTGGCGCGGCACTTCGCCGACGCCGAGGCGCTGTACTCGTATGAGGGAACGCGCGAGATGAACACGCTCATCGTCGGCCGCGCGCTCACGGGCTTCGCCGCGTTCGTGTAGCTCGGCTCGGGCCGTTCGCGCGTGCGGGCGGCCCTCGGGTCACTCCGACGAGATTGTCGGAGGGGAAACGAACCCCAAGGTCTTGCCCGCTGTCTTCTGCCAGAGGGCCTTATACGTGCCGTCGGCGTATGACTCCTCGAGCACGTCGTCAATGAAGTATTTGAACGGCAGGTCGTTGCGGCGAATGCCAACACCGTACGGCTGCACCGTGAACGGACTACCGACGAGCTCGAACTGGCCAGGGTTGGCCGCGCGGAACCCTTCGAGAAGCACGTTATCGGAGCTGACCGCTTCGACGGCCCCCGATCGAAGCGGCTCGATGCACTGGGAGAGCGAATCGACGAGAACGACGGACGCCCTCAGCGACGCGAGCTTTTCGGCAGCGGCAGAGCTTGCCACGGCGCAGACCGACCGACCAACGACGGACCCCTTGCCCGTAATGGTCGTATCTCCCGTGTTCACCATGATGCTCTGGCCAGCGACGTAATAGGGCCCACCGAAGCCCACCGAGGCCTCATTCGTCAGAGTCATTGCAAAAGACGAGACGACAAAATCGACGTCGCGATCGGCCAACACACTCACCCGGTCTGCTGCCGTGACTGGAACCCAGGTGATCTCGGCGTCGTTTAGCCCGAGCGAGTGCGCGATCAGTCGGGCGATCTCCACATCGAATCCCTGCGGCACTCCGTTGACGTCGGCCAGCCCGAGCAGAGGCTGATCCACGGATACGCCGATGCTGACAGATCCCCGATCGGCGATCTTCTTCATCG